>CAMAYJ010000001.1 GCA_945862505.1 Bifidobacterium breve
CCGACGCGGGCAGTGTCTCGCGGCGCCACGCCCTGCACACCGCGGGCGCCATCGTCGCCGGCGCTTTGGCCGGTGGGATTGCCACCGTTGCCACCGCAGGCCCAGCGGCGGCCCTTCCAGGCACATTTGACGGGAACCCAGCCGTCAGCGCAACCAGTGCATCTGGAACCGCGGTCTATGCGCAGGCGGGCAGCAGTGGAAATGCACTCACAGCCAGGTCTCCCCAAGGCGATGCCGTGAATGCGAATTCAACGACTGGCTACGGCATCTACAGCGTTGGCGGTTTCGCCGGAGGGCAGTTCGTCGGCAGATTTGGGGTGATCGCGAACGGAACCGACGCTGACATCGCCTTCAATCCTGCGGGTAACCCGCCGCCCTCGTTTAGCACGGCCCAATATGCCGGCTCGATCAAACTCGATTTCAACCGCGTCTTGTGGTTGTGCGTTGAGAGCGGCACGCCCGGCGTCTGGCAGCAGATCGGTGGGTTGGGCGTGGCTGGCGTCTATCACGCCGTTTCCCCAAGTCGCGTCTATGACTCACGACTCAGCACCTATCCGCTGAACGGCGTGCTCAGTAGCTACCAGAACCGCACGATTTCGGTCGCCAATAGTTATAACACCGGAACCGGCGCACTCGTCACCTCCAACTTCGTGCCTGCAGGCGCCACCGCGGTGTTTGCGAACGTGACCGTGGTCGACACTGTCGGCGCCGGCTACCTCGCCGTGAATCCCGGAGGAACCTTCGGCGTCTCCGCATCCACGATCAACTGGAGTGCCGCTGGGCAAATTCTCGCTAACGGTGTGGCGCTAACACTCAACGGGTCGCGTCAACTCACCGTCGTGGCCGGACCTGCCGCCGGCTCGACCAATTTCATCATCGACATCACAGGCTACTGGCTCTGAGCAATCCTGCATCGCTGGCTTTCCAGCGGTGCCGTCCGCTGGGTTGGTTGCTACCAGTGTTCGTCAGGAATGGCGAAGTGCTCGCTGTAAGCACGCATTTGTTCGCGTCGGGCCGGCACATCGATGCCGATCTGATCGACGTCGTAGATGACCTTGCCGAATCGGTCGCGCTCATGCGTGGCTCCGTACTCGGCCAGCGCTGCTTCGGCTCTTGCGTCCATGGGTTGTCCAGCGAGTTCATAAATGCGGCGAATAGTGCCGAGATCGTCGGCCATGAACTCGTCGAACCGAATATCCATCGACTGCTCGGGCCCGCCGAGAAGCGCGCGATCTCGCATAGCTGCATTGAGCATGTCGTCGAGGCGGTCGGCCCAATAGTTTGAAACGGCAACCGGGTCGACTGGCGACAACGATGTGCGTGCTGAATACGACACCATCGTTCCCATCGAAACCATTACGGAAATGGGATCACGGTGGGTGACGAGGAAGGTGGCGTCGGGGAACGTTGTTGCAAGTGGACCGAACTGTTCCAGATGCTGTGGTGATTTAAGGATCCAACGTTCGCCACCACGCAAGAACTGGCACGCTTTCAACACGGTCTTCATGTATTCATAGTGCGGCGTCTGATCGTGCGACTTGTAGTAGTCACGCCAGGACGGCATCGGTGCCATGGTTTCGAACATCATCGTCGAGAAGTCGATCGCGAGAATCTGGATCTCTTCGTGCACGTGCCATGTCGTCATCTCATGCATGCGATTGAAGTCCGGCATGATCATGTCCATGATCTGCAGTCCGGCTTCTGTTCGTGCCAGTCGCGGATCTTCGGGGGTGTTGGCGAGCGCGGCTTCATCAAGTGAAGGAACTGGTTGGATGCTTTCCCAATACGGAAGTGAACGAAGAGCGGGATCGCAAGCAATCAAATTGTGGAGGTGAGTCGTGCCAGTACGGGGGAGTCCAGCGATGATTATCGGCGCATTGATTTCGATGTCATGAATCTCTGGGTGTCGAGCCAGTAGGTCGGCGAGCAGCAAACGGTTCTTTAGAAGTGTGCTCATGAACGAACCGGCCGAGATGCGACCCATGGGAGAGAGCGGAGCCTCGGTATCGAGTGCGTTGAGCAACACCTCGAGGCGTTCCACGAAATCCATTGGACCGAAATTTTCGAGACCAGTTTCGGCCGCCGCTTGTGTCATGAGTGCGTCGGCGTTGAGTTCGATCATGTCCGCGAAAGGTGCGGCACCTTCGAAGATTGCCTGAGCTTCGGGCGAGAACTGTGGGTCGCCAAGATCATCGAGGCGTTTTGGCGCCGGTCGTTTCGAAGCAGACATGGTTCCCCTTTGGGCTCGTCCCCCGACGAGCGAACCCGCATCGTAGGGCCGAAAATCCCTAGGGGTGAACGGAATCTCGCCAAATCGGCCAGCGGCGGTCGAAATGCCGAATGTGGGCGTGAACGCACTCGCTGGTACCGTAACTGGGTCGGTTCGCACCCTGTGAGCCGTGAAGCCCCTCCCGATTGCGCCAGGAACACGTTCCAGCGGATCACGGAGCTGGGTCCAAAACCCACCAGAAAGAACTTGCATGTCTGCTGAACCCGCAAACCTTCCGCCGAAGGCTGGCACGATCGCCGAACACCGGACGCACCCTACCGACACTGGGTCGCCCGAAGTTCAGATCGCACTATTGACCGACCGCATCAACCACCTGACTGAGCATCTCAAGTCACATAAGAAGGACCACCACAGCCGTCGTGGACTTCTCATGCTCGTTGGTCGTCGTCGCCGCCTGCTCGATTACGTCAAGAAGAACGACGTCGAGCGTTACCGCTCGATCATCGCAAAACTCGGCTTGCGCCGATAGTTGCGAACCGGGGGACGACCATCGTGGTCGTCCCCTCGTTGTTCCTGTCTGGGAACAGCACCCCGGCGATACTGCGTTGTCAGTTGCCGGAGGTGAGTATCGGATCACTGCTCCGATGTTCACCTCTGGGAACTGGTTACGGGGTCGCCTCCAACTGACGGACCAATGTCCGTCTCACAAAGGAGACACACGTGGCTGATGCCATTTCCGTCGACGCCGCCATTCCCGGCAATGCCGACAAGACCATTACCTTTTCTGCCGGCAAACTTGCCGGTCAGGCTGACGGTGCAGTGACCGTTCGCGTTGGCGACACCGTCATGCTCGTGACCGCTACAGCGGCAAAGAGTGCACGTGAAGGTGCCGACTTCTTCCCGCTCACCGTCGATATCGAAGAGCGCATGTACGCCGCGGGTCGCATCCCCGGTTCGTTCTTCCGTCGTGAAGGCAAGTCTTCCGACCAGGCCATCCTCACTTGCCGTCTTATGGACCGCCCGTTGCGTCCGTGCTTCCCCGACGGCTTCCGTAACGAGGTGCATGTTGTTGGCACCGTGCTTGCAGCCGACCTCGTCAATCCGCACGATGTCATCGCCATCAATGGCGCATCTGCGGCACTCAGCCTTTCCGGTATCCCATTCGACGGCCCCATTGGCGCCGTTCGTCTGGCCTTTACCGCAGATGGTCAATGGATCCCGCACCCCACGTACGAAGAGGGTTCGGAAAGCCAGTTTGAAATCGTTGTCGCTGGTCGTGCGCTGAATGGCAACGACGTTGCAATCTCCATGGTCGAAGCCGGTGGCACCGAAGCACAGTGGCCTGCGATGCAGGACGGCGCCCCCAAGGTTGATGAAGCGGAACTTGCTCGTGGCCTCGAAGCCTCGAAGCAGTACATCCTTCAGTCGATCGCTGCGCAGAACGAACTTGTTGCCAAGGTTGGCAGCAAGCCTCCGATGCCTTACTCGGTCACTTCTGACTACACGCCAGAAGTTCTTACCGCCATGCAGGCCAAGCGCGAGCAGATCCTTGCGACGCAGGTCATTTCCGACAAGTCCGCTCGTCTTGAAGCCGAAGCAGCGCTTCGCGATCAGCTTGTTGCGGAACTCGCTCCACAGTTTGCCGGCGTCGATGGTGCCGACAAGCAGCTCAAGGCTGCGTTCCGCTCGGTCACCAAGGCCGTTGTTCGTTCACGCATCGTGAATGAAGGCGCTCGTATCGATGGTCGTGGCCCGAAGGACATTCGTTCGCTCTCTTCCGAGGTCGGCGTCCTTCCGTCAGTGCATGGTTCGGGTCTCTTCCAGCGTGGCGAAACCCAGGTCCTCAATGTCACCACGCTTGGTATGCCTCGCATGGAGCAAATGATCGACGCTCTTGGTGACGTGACCCGCAAGCGTTACATGCACCATTACAACTTCCCGCCGTACTCCACTGGTGAAACTGGTTTCATGCGTGGACCGAAGCGTCGCGAAATCGGACACGGCATGCTCGCTGAGCGTGCACTCGTCCCCGTGCTTCCCACGCCAGAAGAGTTTGCCTACACAATTCGTACCGTGTCCGATGTTCTTTCCTCAAACGGATCGACCTCGATGGGTTCGGTGTGTGGTTCAACACTTTCGATGATGGACGCGGGCGTTCCGCTGCGTGCACCAGTTGCTGGCATCGCAATGGGCCTCGTGTTTGCCGATGGCAAGTACACGACTCTTACTGACATTCTCGGCGCTGAAGATGCATTCGGCGACATGGACTTCAAGGTTGCCGGAACCGCCGAATTCGTTACTGCTCTTCAGCTCGACACCAAGATCGAAGGCATTCCCGCCGACGTTCTTGCTCAGGCGCTGCAGCAGGCGAAGGAAGCCCGTCTCGCCATCCTCGAAGTTATGGCTGGCGCAATTGCCAAGCCTCGCGATGAAGTTGGCGAAACTGCGCCGAAGATCATCAGCTTCGAAATCCCGATGGACAAGATCGGTGAAGTTATCGGTCCCAAGGGCAAAGTCATCAACGCCATTCAGCAAGAGACCGGCGCCGACATCAGTGTCGACGACGATGGCTCTGTTGGTCGCGTCAGCATCGGTTCCACCGATGGTGGTGCTGTGGCCGAGGCCGAGCGTCAGATCCGTCTCATCCTCAACCCGCCGACCGCTGAAGTTGGCCAGGTGTACCAGGGCCGCGTTGTGAACGTCACCAAGTTCGGTGCGTTCGTGAACATCCTCCCGGGTCGCGATGGTCTTCTTCACATCTCCAAGATCGGTGGCGGCAAGCGCATCGACAAGGTTGAGGATGTGCTCGACCTTGGTGACGCGGTTGAAGTGCGCGTCGACGATGTCGATCCCAACGGCAAGGTGTCTCTCTCGATGGCGAGCACCCCGACAGCAGAAGCCTCCGAGGGTGAAGCAGCCCCAACTGAAAGCGCACCTCGTGAGGCCGCACCAGCTCCGGCTGCTGCAGGTGAAGCAACTGATGGTGGCGCCGAGCGCGAGTACGTCTCATTCGAAGACGCATTCGACGCTGAAATCAGTTCGGAACTGGGCGACCTTGGTCCCGCCAGTGAAAACCGTGGTGGCGGCGACCGCAACGGTGGACGTCGAGGCGGCAACCGTCGCCGCTGAGTCCGTTTCCGCCGTGTCGGTGAACGACGCGGATATCGAACGAACCGAGCTGGCCTCGGGTGTGCGTGTCATCACTGAACGCATGCCCGAGGCCCGTTCCGTCTCGGTTGGTATGTGGTTCGCCGTTGGTTCGCGCGACGAACCTGCGTCCATCGCTGGCGCATCGCATTTCCTTGAGCACTTGTTGTTTAAGGGAACTGAAGAGCGTTCGGCACGATCGATTGCGACAGCAGTCGATGCAGTGGGTGGCGAAATGAACGCGTACACAAGTCGCGAGCACACGGCGTATTACTTGCGCCTACCTGTGAGCGAACTTGAATCTGGCGTGGAATTGCTCGCTGATGTGGTGAGTGAGCCAGCATTCCGTCCGGCGGAACTCGATGCTGAACGCGAAGTCATTATCGAAGAACTCCTCATGAGTGAAGACACTCCTGATGATCTCGTACTGACCGCTCTCTACGAAAGCCTTTATCCGGAACATCCGCTTGGTCGCGAAACACTCGGCGATCACGACACCGTCGCAGCAATGACGCGTGATGACGTATCGGCGTTCCACGCCCAGTGGTACCGACCATCAAATCTTGTTGTCGCTGCCGCAGGGGCGCTTGAACATCAGCAGGTGGTCGATGCTCTTGGTCCATTGTTCGACGGCGTTGAACGCGGCGATGCCCCGATTCGCGAAACGCCCCACGCCCATGGGCAATCACTTGTGCAGATCGATCGACCAATCGAACAGGTACACGTCGCCATCGGTTGGCGCGGCCTTCCTCTTGCCGATGACGATCGCTATGCAATGTGGGTGGCCAATCACGTCCTCGGTGGCGGAATGTCGAGTCGCCTCTTCCAAGAGATCCGTGAATCTCGCGGTTTGGCCTATTCGGTGTTCTCCTCGCCCTCTTCCTATTCCGATGCCGGCTCGCTCATCGTCTATGCCGGTACAGCGCTTGCTCGGCTCGAGGAACTGCTCTCGGTAACCGATGAGGTGCTGGCCACGTTCCTTGCCGATGGCATTACCGACGAAGAGCATGCAATCGCACTTGGTTATCTCGAGGGCTCGATGTTGCTTGGCCTTGAAGACAGCGGGTCTCGCATGTCCCGTTTAGGCACTGGGCTTGTGACTCGCAACGACATCACCTCGATCGACGAACACGTTCGTCGGATTCGAGCAGTGACCACCGACGAAGTCCATTCAGTCATCGGCCGGGTGCTTGGCTCTCCACGCGCCGTCGCGGCGGTTGGACCCCTCGGAGATGGATCTGCTGCGCTTGAACGGTTCGCCTGCGGCTAGTTTCGACTCATGACGTTGCGAGTCGGAGTCTTTGGTGCAGGTGGAAAGATGGGAAGCACGGTGTGCCGTGCGGTCGATGGCGACCCCGAACTTGAGCTTGTGGCCGCGATAGATCCGCAGCACGCAGGTCTTGCTATGCGCCAAGTCACTGGGTGTGACCAGTCGTTCCAAGTGGCTGCCGATGGTCAGGCGCTCCTCGATGCCAAGGTCGACGTCGTTGTCGATTTCACCCACCTTGAAGCGGCTCGGTCGAATCTTCTGTGGCTGGCCGAACATCGCATTCATGCGGTTAGCGGAACCACAGGATTCTCCGACTCTGACCTCGAGTCATTTCGGAAAACCTTCAAGAACTCCAATTGTGTGATCGCTCCGAATTTTGCCATCGGGGCAGTTCTCATGATGCGCTTCGCTGAAATCGCGGCTCCATTTTTCGAAACCGCCGAGATTGTTGAACTTCACCACGACGCAAAACTTGATGCGCCTTCGGGAACAGCGATGTTGACGGCCGAGCGCATGGCCGCGGCGTCGGCCGACTGGGCAGCCGATCCCACCAAGACCGAGATTCTTCCTGGTGCGCGTGGCGGTAAAGGCCCGGCTGACATTCGCGTGCATTCACTCCGCTTACGCGGAATGGTCGCTCATCAAGAGGTCATCCTCGGTACAACAGGTCAGACCCTCACACTGAGGCATGACTCCTACGACAGGGATTCGTTCATGCCGGGAGTTCTGCTGGCCACGAAGCGTGTCATTGAGCGTCCGGGTGTCACTATCGGGCTCGACGCTCTGCTTGATCTTTAAGTCGTTCCCGCGTTAGTCGTCGATAGCGCTGTCGTCGATCTCGGCAGCGGACGATGTGAGGCCGAGTTCAATGTCATCGGCGGCGTCCTCAAGTTCACGGAATGCTTCGACTTCTTTACCGCCACGTCGCAATTCGCCGATCCAAAAAATCGCCACGAGCCCGATCGATACTGCGAGCAATGGAATTCGCCATTGGACGATAAATCCCAAAAGTGAATCGATGGGTCCGGCAAAGATGTCACCGATAATTTGCAGCATGAATAAACGGCCGATGGTGCCGATGATGTTCAGCATTGCGAACTTCACTGGTCGCATCTTCGCCGCACCAGCAACAAGACACACGTAGTTGTTGGGGAACAGCACAACAAGCGGCGCTCCCCATTTGCCGAACCATCCCTCGACCGAGCGCATGTAGCGTCCGGCAGTGGGCGTGCGCTTTTCCATCCATCGCAGCGCGGCGGCACCGTAGAACCAACCAATCGCGTAGAAAAATGGATCGGGTAGCAGAAGTCGGATTGTGCCGATGAGGTAGTACGCCCACAGGTCGACGTGATTAACGACAAGGACGAGGTAGCGGTTCTTGGCGCTCAAGGACATGAGCAAGAGGGGTTTGTTCGTGACGAGATCGGGCCAGAGGGCGTCTGCGGTGTAGGCCGCAACGACCATCACCACGATTGGGGCGATGAGCATTGTGAGGTGGCGGCGTCCCGGGTGGGCGGAGGGGGATTCTGCTTCGGCTGACAAGGCCCTGATCCTCTCACGTACCATTCGCCCAGACGCAGGCGGCCGGTGGGTAGCCAAAAAAAGGGGAGTCAGAAATGAAAGGTCTTATGCAGGACGGTCCGCTCGTCCTCACGAATTTGTTTGATCGAGCCGAGAAGTTGTTCCCCGAGAAAGAAATAGTTACCGCGACGGCCACTGGTACTGAGCGGGAGACTTATGGCGAGTGGGCAGAACGCACACGCCGACTCGGTGGCGTCCTCGACGATTTGGGAATCAGCGCCGATGGCCGTGTTGCAACGTTTGCGTGGAATACCGCACGACACCTTGAGTTGTACTTCGCTGCGCCCTGTTCAGGTCGAGTACTTCACACCCTAAACATTCGCTTGTTTCCCGAACAGATCACCTACATCGTCAACCATGCTGAAGACGAAGTGATCTTCGTCGACAAATCACTCCTAGGCCTTCTTTGGCCGCTTGTCGACACATTCACCACGGTGCGTCACATCGTTGTGATGGATGATGGAAGGGGGGAACTGCCGACCGATTCCGGCGGCCGTCTTCTCCATGATTATGAAGCGTTACTTGCAGCTGCGAGTCCCGTTGAGTGGAATATCACCGACGAGAATCAAGCGGCATCGATGTGTTACACGAGCGGCACTACCGGCAATCCAAAAGGTGTTGTGTACTCGCATCGTTCGACCTGGCTGCACACGATGGCAGCGATGATGGCCGATGGTCTTGGTGCCTGCGAGCGCGACACGATCCTTCCCGTCGTTCCGATGTTCCATGCCAATGCCTGGGGTCTTGCGCATGTCGGTGTGGCTTCGGGTGCCAACTTGGTGATGCCTGGGCCCGATCTTTCGCCGAAAGCAATCGTCAATTTGATTGAGTCAGAGCGCGTCACGATCGCGGCCGGTGTGCCCACGATTTGGATGGGTGTCCTTAATGAAATCGATGGGCGCGATGTTTCAAGCCTTCGGAGTATTCCGTGTGGAGGTTCGGCCGTCCCCAAGCATTTATCCGAGGCCTATCGCGAGAAAATTGGCATTCCAATTCTGCAGGCGTGGGGAATGACCGAGACCAGTCCGCTGGCTTCAGCGGCCAAAGTGAAGTCCACGATGCTTTCGCTGTCAGAAGATGAACAAGCCGACTACCGCGCCACAATCGGTTTGCCTGCATTCGGGATTCAAGCTCGGATCGCCGATCAAGAAACCGGCGAAGAACTCCCGTGGGACGGGGAAACCAGCGGCGAACTTCAAGTTGCCGGCCCGTGGGTTGCCAAGGAGTACTACAACGATTCACGTTCTCCTGAATCGTTTACTGCCGACGGTTGGTTGAAAACCGGCGATGTCGCCACGATCGATGGTGAAGGGTTTATGCGCATCGTCGACCGCACGAAAGATGTTGTGAAGTCAGGTGGCGAATGGATCTCTTCGGTGGAACTCGAAAATGAAATCATGGCCCACCCTGCCGTTGCTGAAGCAGCGGTGATCGGCGTGAAGCACCCGAAGTGGTCCGAGCGTCCATTGGCTTGTGTTGTGGTGAAGCCCGGCGAAACATTGACGCGTGAGGACGTTCTTGCGTTCCTCGATGGTCGAGTTGCGAAGTGGTGGCTTCCCGATGACGTCGTGTTCATCGATGAGGTTCCGAAGACTTCGGTTGGAAAGTTCTCGAAACGTGACCTTCGGGAACAATTCGCTGGCTACGTGCTTCCTACGGCATAACCGGCCGCCAGGATTCCGGAGAGCCCGCGTTGCGGGCCTAGCCTGATCCACGTGTACCGGTTCTTGCTCAAGCCTCGTTGGATCCTTTCGCACCTCTTTGTTCTCGTTGCCGTAGGGACAATGATCAATCTTGGGTTTTGGCAACTCAATCGCCTCGACGAACGAAAAGCGGCGAATGCTGTCGTAACGAACGCAATGAAGCAACAACCGCAACCGTTAGCCACTGTTTTGCCCGAAGGAACTGCAACAACAACAGAACAGTTGCAGGCCGCCGACTATCAGCCGGTCTACGTCACTGGCACGTATAGAGCCGATGAACAAGTGCTTGTGACGAATCGAACAAACAACGGAGCGCCGGGTTACTGGGTCGTTACGCCATTAGTTCTTGCCGATGGCACCGCCGTCGCCGTTAATCGCGGTTGGGTGCCCTATTCGTATTTAGAAGAAGGCCCGTGGGATGACTTCGCTCCGCCGCCGGGCACGGTGACCGTTCAAGGTCTGTTACGTCAGTCGCAAGTTCGAGAAACGAATGGGCTAGTTTCTTCGCCGAAAGATTCTGATGTTGGAACGTTGCGAGTACTCGCGCGACTCGATGTCGGAAGACTCGCTCAACAAACCAGCGAGCGGATGATCCCTGGCTACATCTCGTTACGAGTTCAGGACCCAGCACAGAATGACTTGCCGGTACCGGTGCCGCTCCCTGAGCTTTCGCAAGGACCGCACCTTGGCTACGCCCTTCAATGGTTCGCTTTTTCGTTGTTGACGATCATCGTCTACCCACTGCTGTTGCGCCGTTACGCCAAGCGCAAGCAGATGGATGGTGACGATGCCGAGATCCTCGACGGAGAACCTGCATCGCCGGAGGCAGATTTTCCTGTCTCTTCCTAGGGAAACGGCCGATCCGACAGTGAGACAGATGATTGGTTATTGTCTCACCCATGTCCACGGCAGCGGTAACTTCGCCGAAACTCGCAATGGCGGTTCCCGAGCGAATTGTCGCGGCTGCTGCCGAACTCATCTCCTCGCAAGGGCTCAGGGGCACAAGCGTCGATGACATTGCATCTGCCGCAGGTTGTGGCCGGGCGACTGTGTATCGCTATTTCCCGGGCGGTCGCGCGGAACTGCTTGAGGTCACCATGGGTGAGGGAGTCGACCGCATCTTTGCCTTGTGCGCTCAAGTGACTGATAACGCAGCTTCTCTTGCCGAGGCAGTCGCAGGCACGATCAACATCGCGGTGCTCGAACTTTCGAACGACGCGGTTGTGCAGCAGTTGTTAGTCGACGAACCCGACACAATTGCGACGCTTATTTCGCCGATGCGCATCGAGCCCCTGTTTGAGCGAGCGTCAGAGTGGGGCGCAGAACATTTCTCTCGTTTTCTCGAGCCAGCGATTGCAGGCCATGTTGGCGAATGGTGTGTGCGGGTCGTTACCGACCACCTGCGGTCTCCAGCGCCGATTGTCGACATCACAGATCCGTTGGTTGCCCGAAAGCTTGTTGACACGTTTCTTTTTCCAACCTTGATCCCCGGAACCTTCGCGGATCGCTTAACAACGACTCGAAATTACTGAGAAGGAGAGCACCATGGCCAGCACTGAAGAAATCATTGGTCGACGTGATGTGAATGATGTTGAGCAGATCCTCATGATCTCCAACACCGACGTCGAGGCATCGATTCACGCCGTGAAAGACAACGCCGATGCAATTTTCACGTGGGACTATGAAAAGGGTGCTCGCCCTGCTCTCAACAAGTTGTATGAGAAGGCGAAAAATTCACAGTGGAACGGTGAGACCGATCTCGACTGGTCGATCAATGTCGACCAAGAGGCCGTTGTGGTGGCCAATCAGGCTGCCAACAACCGTGGCGTAGGTCTCGATGTCACCGGAACCATCTTCGAAAAGTGGGGCGAAAAAGAGTGGACTGAGCTTGGCATCCAGTCACAGAACTGGACTCTGAGTCAGTTCATGCATGGCGAGCAGGGCGCCCTCCTTTGTACGGCCAAGATCGTCGAGACCGTCCCGTGGATCGATGCCAAGTACTACGCCTCCACTCAGGTCATGGACGAAGCTCGTCACGTTGAGGTTTTCGCCAAGTACCTCAATGAGAAGTTGTCAGGTCACTACCCGGTGAATGCCCACCTCAAGATGCTGCTCGACGACATTGTCACCGACAGCCGTTGGGACATGACATACCTCGGAATGCAGATCATGGTGGAAGGGCTTGCTCTCGCTGCCTTTGGCTTCATGCATCAGATGACAACCGAGCCTCTACTCAAGCAACTCCTTCGTTATGTGATGAGCGACGAAGCCCGTCACGTTGCATTCGGCGTGTTGTCGCTGAAGGAGTACTACCAGGAGCTTTCACAGGATGAAATTCGTGAACGTCAAGAGTTCGCCTTCGAAGCGGCTGTCCGTATGCGAGATCGATTCCTTCAGCAGGAAGTATGGGATCGCATGGGAGTCCCGGTAAAAGAAGCTGTCACCGTCGTAATGCAAGATCCGGCCCAGCAACTGTTCCAGCAGATGCTTTTCGCCAAGATCGTTCCGAACTGCAAGAAACTCGGATTGCTCGACGCTGGTGACGGCTGGCTGCGCACCAAGTTCACCGAACTCGGTGTGATCGACTTCGAGCACATGCCCGATACCGAAGAGGAATACGAGACCTTTGCCCTCGCCGACGGCGAAATCGCTGGGGTTCGCTGAGACTGACCGATCGTTTCCCGCCGAATCTGTCAGGGTCCGGCGGGGTGCGCTGGTACGGTGAAAGCCATGGCACGTTTCGGTTCGGTGATCACCGCCATGGTCACCCCATTCACCGCCGATGGCGAACTCGATTATGAAGGCGCAGCTGAGCTGGCCCGTTGGCTTGTCGCGCAAGGTAACGATGCCCTTGTTCTCAGTGGCACCACTGGTGAGGCGGCCTGCCTAACTGACGAGGAACAAATCGCTTTATGGCGCGCGGTTCGTGCTGCCGTCAATGTCCCGCTCATCGCAGGTTCAGGCACAAACGACACGCGTCATGCGGCAGAACTCACCTCGGCCGCAGCAGGCGCCGGCATGGACGCTGTTCTGATCGTGACCCCGTATTACAACCGTCCTTCGCAGGCCGGTATCGAGGCGCACTTCCATTACGTGTGTGCGGCCACCGAATTGCCCGCAATTATGTATGACATTCCTGTTCGGACGGGTCGCAAGATCGGAACCGACCTCATTGTGCGTATGGCCAAAGAGATTCCGAATGTCGTTGGTCTCAAGGATGCTGCTGGTGATCCCGGAGCAACCTCTCGAGTTATCGCTGAGGCCCCCGAGGGGTTCGAAGTATTTAGTGGCGATGACTCACTCACCTTGCCGTTACTGGCTGTTGGCGCCGTCGGAGTGATCGGTGTCGCAACGCATTGGGCTGCTCCGGTCATGACCCAAATGATCAGCGCGTTTCAGTCGGGAGACATTGTTCGTGCGCAACAACTCAACGAGCGCATGATCGAGAGTTACGAGTTCGAAACCGGAGACCTCAATCCGAACCCGGTGCCAACGAAGGCGATGTTGCGAGCGATCGGTCAGCCGGCCGGTCCTTGTCGTCCGCCCATGGGCTTTGGTCCCGATGATCTTGAAGAACGCGCACTTGAAGTGCATCGCCGGTTGTACGCGTGAGTCGCGACGGAACGAAGCCCAAATCGAAGTCGAAGGCAAAAAAACGCGACACGTCGGCGAAGGCGCCGGCTGTGCGCGATTCACAGGGAACGCCTGTATCGGTCACCTTCCTCGGCGGTCTGGGTGAAATTGGCCGGAACTGTGCGTGTGTTGAAGTCGAGGGGAAGATCCTGCTTCTTGACTGTGGCTTGATGTTCCCCGATCTCGACATGCTGGGCATCGATCTCGTCCTCCCCGATTTCACCTATTTGCGCGAGAACGCCGACCGGATCATCGGTTGTATCGCGACACATGGCCACGAAGATCACACTGGCGGCCTTTCGTTCCTTCTGCGTGAACTTGAGTTCCCGATTTACGGATCGGCGCTGACTCTTGGTCTTGCTCGTAACCGCATTGAGGAAGCAGGGTTACTCGATCGCACCGAGTTCATTCCTGTTGTTGATGGCGAACGTCGAATGATTGGTCCGTTCGATGTCGAGTTCATTCCGGTGACTCACTCTGTACCGCACGGCATGGCAACGGCGTTCCATACGCCTCAAGGCGTCATCTTGCACACCGGCGATTTCAAAATCGACCTCACTCCAGTCGATGGTCGGCTGACCGATCTGGCTCGTATTGGCGCTATTGCGTCCACCGAAGGCATTCGTTTGTTGTTGTCCGACAGCACCAATGCCGAAGAGCACGGACATGCTGCGTCAGAAACCTCTGTAGGCGCCGTGCTCTACGACTTGTTCCATCGCTACGAGGGTCGTCGCATCATTACGACCTGCTTCGCCAGTCACATTCATCGGGTGCAACAAATTGCCGATGCAGCGATTTCCTTCGATCGGGTTATCGCCACCATGGGAATGTCGATGAAGAAGAACGTTCGCATGGCTCGTGAAATGGGACTTCTCAACATTCCAGAATCGCGCCTCATGGATATCGCCGATGTCGGTGACCTTCCTCCCGAAAAAGTGTGTGTCATCTCTACGGGATCGCAAGGCGAACCGATGTCGGCGCTTGCGCTCATGGCGGCAAATGAAAATCGATGGCTCACGTTGAGCGACACCGACGTCGTCATCATGAGTTCGCACCCGATTCCCGGAAACGAAACCGATGTTTCCAAGGTGATCGATGGTTTGGTCCGGGCAGGCGCTGAAGTTGTTCACTCCGGAATCTCTGATGTGCACGCTTCTGGTCACGCCAAAGCAGAAGACCTCAAGATGTTTTTGTCCATCGCTCGACCTGAGCACTTCGTGCCCGTGCATGGCGAGTACCGCCATCTCGTTGCCCATGCCAAGTTGGCTCGCCAGATGGGCGTTGCTGCCTCGAAGATCATTGTTTGCACCGACGGCGACCAGGTCACCCTCGACGACACTGGGTTGCGTCCAACTGCGCAGGTCCCATCGGGCTACCTCTATGTCGACGGCATCATGGGCGATGTGGGTAGCGGCGTCTTGCGTGATCGACGAGTTCTGGCCGAAGAGGGAGTGGTCGTCGTCATCGTCGGCGTCGATATCGAACACGGCACCACGATGATTGGTCCGGAAATCGTTACTCGGGGCTGGGTCCATGCTCCTGAGGCCGAAGACCTCCTGGACGAATGCGCCGAAGTCGTCCGAGCGGCTATCGCCGACCTTTTCCGTAATGGACGCACCGATATCGAAAATGTGCAACGGGTAGTTCGTCGGGCCGCGGGCCGATTCGTGAGCGATAAGACCAAGCGCCGGCCGATGATCGTGCCCGTCGTGATGGAAGCCTGACCGGCTTTCGCCTAATGGGGTTCGGCCGCGTACCCTTTGCCCATGCCTGATGTTCCCGTCACCCTGACGCCGAAAGCCCTCGTTGAAATCCGTGAGCGGCTGACCCCCCAAGCAGCCCGAACCACGATTCGTGCCGCCGGAGTCGCCCTTCTTGACGAACGCCGTCAGCTCACGCTCGCCGAACTCGCTGAGCTCGCCGACGTTCCTGATTCAGCGGTTCCCACACTTGCATCACTTGCGCACGAGGTTCGACTTGAGTGGTGCGGCGACACGGTTGAAGTTGAAGGCATTCTTTCGGCTAAGACGGGCGGCTGTCCCGAGGACTGTCACTTCTGCAGTCAGTCGGCGAAGTTCGAATCACCGGTGCAGGCCATGCCATTTCTCGATACCGCTGATGTTCTGGCAGCTGCGCGCGAAACCGCAGCGCTTGGTGCAACCGAGTTCTGCATCGTGTTGGCGATTCGTGGACCTGATGAGCGAACGATGGATCGCATCTGCGAACTTGTTCCTCTTGTTCAACAAGAAGTGGGTCTCAACGTTGCGGTGAGCGCTGGCATCGTCACTGAAGCCCAAGCAAAGCGTTTTGCCGAAGTTGGCGTGCATCGTTACAACCACAATCTTGAAACTGCTGAATCATTTTTCGAAAATGTCGTGACCACGCACACATGGGCCGAACGTTTTGATACGTGTCAACTCGTGCGCGATCAGGGGATGGAGCTCTGCTGTGGCGTGTTGCTCGGAATGGGCGAATCGGTCGATCAGCGCATCGAACTCATTGGTCAGTTGCGTGCCGTCGAGCCGGCCGAGGTTCCTCTGAACTTCCTTAATCCCCGTCCGGGCACTCCATTCGCCGGGCTTCCGCTCACCGAGCCGCTCGAAGCCATCCGTTGGATTTCGCTGTTCCGGCTCGGGCTACCGTCGGTCATTCTTCGTTATGCCGGCGGCCGCGAGGTAACGCTGCGTGAACTCCAAGCTCTTGGACTCACATCGGGAATCAATGCGCTCATCGTCGGCAACTACCTGACGACATTGGGTCGCTCACCTGAAGAAGATCTGCAGATGTTGTCTGATCTTCAGATGCCGATTGGCGCGCTGTCCAAGGCCATCTGAACATGCCCGACGCGTATTGCCGTTGGTGCGGCACCGCGCTTGCTGTTCATCCCGATCTCGTCTGTCGGCGCGAACTCGATCCGCCGCGGTTCTGCCCCGAATGTGGTCGACGCTTACGCGTGAAGGTGCATACCTCTGGTTATGAGGCCGCGTGTCGCGACCACGGCGCGCTCCTCGACTAACTGCTGGGGCAGGACTGCACAACAGCACCTTCAGGTCGAATCGCATCGGGCATGGGCTTTCCTGCGAATCGATCGCCAATCCACGTCATCATCGAATTGAACGAGGGCGCAATCACACCTGCATGTGATTGACCAGCAAAGACCCAACGCTGTTCCACCTGTCCGATCTTGCACAACTGATCAAAGAGAAGCGCTGAAGACACGACGGGAATCTGTTCGTCGTTTCCACCGTGAATGATTAAGAGCGGAACAGGGATTGGAGTAGTAAAGGTTCCTGGGTCGTTGTCTTTCAAAAGCTGGTTCCATGCAGGAACGGTCGAAGGGTCGGCCTTTTGGAGTTTCGTGAAATCAAGGCCAGCAGCGGCCTTACCGAGTTCTGAGGAACACATGGTGTCTATGTTCTTCAGGAATTCAAGACCTTCGGGGGTGAGGACCTGAGTGAGGTCGGCTTTTTGATCGCCATACGCAGCATTAATGGCAGCAGCAACCATCGCTATGTAGTACTTGTACGGACTGGTTTGGAGTGCCGCGTTCACAAGAAGCAATTGCGAGGGGGGAGCACCAGCGACATCGGCGACAAGTTCAATTTCGGGCGCATACGACTTGGCAATGTGGCCAGCGAACATCGCGGCATGGCCACCTTGGGAATGTCCCCACACTGCGTAACGCTTTGAAGCATTTGCATTTGGGAATGATTGGGCTAAGCGAACAATGTCGAGCGTGCCTCGGGCTTCACTTTCGCCGACGATGTAGGGGTGGCGACCTGGAGTGCCAAGTCCTTCGAAGTCGGACGCGACAACGAGGTAGCCGGCAGCGAGTAAGCCGTTTGCCGTGGTGACGAATTCAGCGGGTTTGAGTGACGGAGCACACGCATCGGCAATGCCGGTGGTTCCGTGCGCCCAGGTGATGACTGGCCAACCACCGCTCGGAGCGGTGCCTTTGGGGATGAGGATGAGCCCGGTCACTGCAATGTCTTGACCAGAGATGTTGGTCGAGTGATACATCACACGCGACAGGGAGCCATTGAGGCCGGGCACCTCGACGGGTTCGGAGTTGATCAGTTCACCGGGCTTACCTGCGGGCAAAGGATCGGGCACGCCATAGAAATCGGGGAGGTCAGGCGAACCCTTTACGAAGGTTGTGGGGGCTTTGGACGAAGAACTCGACGACCCCGATGAGCACCCGAACGCGGCGAGTCCTAAAACCGCAACAAAGAAAAAAGCGAGTGAACGTTTGATGGCCATTGAAGGTCCTTTCCCCGTGATCAAGCGACGATACCGTCGGGAACGGGCCGAAGTGGGGTTTCAGAGGCTCATGGGCCTTATCCACGCCGATGTCCGATGGTTTGGTATCCTCATGGGCGGCGAGCGGAGAAGGGGCCACGTCAGGAACGCGTACGCCTGTGGCCACAAAACAGAGTTCTCCCAAACGATCGACCACCAAGTCCTCGGCCAAAGCCGGTTCACGGTCTTCTTCGTCGCGAAAGGCGCCAGCTCGGAAACCTGCTGCGAAAAAGCCTGGAGCCAAACGAGGTTCCGCTGCGCCCAAGGGCCGCTCAGCGGCGGCCACTCGCCGGCCGGCACCTGGTCCCGTTCGTGAAGCATTCACCGGTCATGGTCATGACGTATGGGGGGTCGCGCTCATCGCTCTTGGGCTGTTGACCGCCCTCGGCGTCTACGGCAACCTCGCTGGTCCGCTCGGCCGCGGCCTGGCAGAGGTTGCCGGTGCATTGATCGGAGGACTTCGCGTCTTCCTTCCGCCGGTGCTTGTCCTGGGCGGTGCGTTGTTGTTGCGTGGTCCACGTGACGATCAGGGAACTCCGCGTTTCTCTGCTGGTCGCCTTGGCGTCGGTGTTGCATTGATCTTTGTAGCAATTGCCGGTTTATTGCACCTCACCAATGGCCAACCTGAATTTGGCATGCCGCTCGACGATTTCATTGCTGCCGGTGGCTACATCGGTGCTCTTGTTGGTACCCCACTCGAAAAAGCGCTCGCAGTTTGGGGCGCCACCTTGGTGTTCGTCGCATTGATCGTTGTCGGGCTTGTCGTTGCTACCGGCGTCTCGGTGCGAGTCGCTGCTCGAAAGACTGCTGATGGCGTAAAGCCCGTGCAGGGAGCAATGAAGCGCTCCATGGGTTCGCTGTTTGAACTCAAGAGCGGAGATGCTGAAGGTCTCGGGAACGACGAACCCGTCGTTCCCATTTTGTACGACGGCAGTTCCACTGTTGAAGCCGATTGGGATGACGCTGAGCCGATGCTCACTGAACTCATCGATCCCGATGGCGAACCAGCCGACTCATTCGACGAAGAATCACTTCTGTTCGTCGCCGGGTCTGACGATGACCCAGTCGCCGATGAACTCGATATCCATGTACCGACTGGAGATGAGCCTCCGGCGAAGCCGGAACAACTCACGATGCCGCTGCAGAAAGAACGCAAGGTCAACTGGAAGCTTCCATCGCTCAAGATGCTCGACCGCAGCGTTGCGCAACAAGTCGACAAGAAGATGGTTGAAGATCGTGGCCGTTTACTCGAAGCCGCTCTCGCCGAGCACGGGGTGCAAACAAAGCTTGTCGGAATGGTTGTTGGTCCGACCGTCACCCGTTATGAACTTGAACTCCTGCCTGGCGTAAAAGTTTCAAAGGTCACAAGTCTGCATAAGGACATCGCGTACGCGATGGCCTCGCCCGATGTTCGAATTCTCGCCCCGATTCCGGGCAAGCAGGCCATCGGCGTTGAAGTGCCGAACGACAATCGACAGCTAGTTGCGGTTGGTGACATTCTCGCTTCACCCGAAGCCAAAGCCGCGAAGAACGCACTCGAAGTCGCGATCGGTCGTGACATTAACGGGCGGTCGGTGCTGGCCGATCTTTCGAAGATGCCCCATATCCTGATAGCTGGCGCTACGGGTGCAGGTAAGTCCTCGTGCATCAACTCGTTGCTTACGTCGATCCTGATGCGATCGACGCCCGATCAGGTTCGACTCATCCTCATCGACCCAAAGCGCGTGGAACTCGGTCAGTACAACCGTCTTCCTCATTTGTTGACGCAGGTCGTCACCAACCCGAAGAAGGCCGCGAACGCGTTGGCGTGGACGGTCAAAGAGATGGAGCGTCGCTATGACCTTCTCTCCGATCGTGGATTCCGCGATATCGACGGTTACAACGCCGCATTCGACCGTGGCGAAGTGATCGATGATCCCGACATGGGACTCGAATTCCACCGGCTTCCGTACATCCTTGTTGTGGTCGACGAGCTCAATGACCTCATGATGGTCGCGGCGCGCGACGTCGAAGACTCCATCTGTCGAATTGCGCAGATGGCGCGTGCGGTCGGCATCCACTTAGTGATCGCAACGCAGCGTCCCTCGGTCAACGTCATCACCGGCGTCATTAAGGCCAACGTGCCTGCTCGTCTTGCCTTTGCGGTTTCGAGTCTTGCCGACTCCCGAGTCATCCTCGATCAAGGTGGTGCCGAGAAACTTCTCGGCCGCGGCGACATGTTGCTGCTTGGTCCGTCATCGAGCATCGCCCAACGCATCCAAGGCGCGTGGGTCACCGAAGACGAGGTTCGTGCGGTTGTTGCCTTCTGGCGTCAACAGTCTTCAGAAATCACCTACGACGAGACTGTTCAAGGGTCTGAGGATTCATCGACAGGTAGCAGCGCAGGGGCCATGGCCGGCGGCGATGACAGCGATGACGATTTGTTGGTCCAGGCCATGGAACTCGTCGTTCGCTCGCAACTCGGTTCGACGTCAATGCTTCAGCGAAAACTCCGCGTGGGTTTTGCGCGTGCTGGTCGTCTTATGGATCTACTCGAGCAACGTGGCGTTGTGGGTCCTTCCGAAGGATCGAAGGCGCGAGTGGTGCTTATGACGCCCGAGGAACTCGACGGCGCAGACTGACGCCTACGATGACCGCATGACCGAGAGTTTCTGGATCGAGACGCTCGGCTGTCCCAAGAACGAGGTCGACTCCGACAAATTGGTCGGAACGATGCTGGCCGACGGTTTGGTGCCGGCCGACAGCCCCTCATCGGCTGACGTTGTTGTCGTCAACACCTGTGCTTTTGTCGAACAGGCGCGTCAGGAATCAATCGACACCATTCTTGGTCTGGACTCCGTTCGTGCCCCAGGGGCGCGCCTTGTAGTCACCGGCTGTATGGCCGAACGCTACGGAGAAGAACTCGCGCAAGCGCTTCCCGAAATTGATTCCGTCGCTGGTTTCGGTGTGCCGGTGACACTCGGTTCGACACGTGGGTCCAAATCGTCACCGTTCGATCTGCTCAATCTTCCTCGCCCAAAATCAGAATCGCCGTGGGCCTATGTGAAGATCGCCGAAGGCTGCGATCGGGCATGTGGGTTTTGTGCGATTCCGACATTCCGTGGAAAACAGCGTTCGCGTTCCATTGATGACATCCTCGCTGAAGTTGATGCGCTCGAAGCGCGCGAAATCGTGCTTGTTGCCCAAGACCTCGCCGCATATGGCCGCGATCAAGGTGTGGGTGAACGATCCATCGTTCCGTTGATGAATGCGGTGGTTGATCGAGTTGATCGAGTTCGGTTGTTGTATCTGTACCCGTCTGACCTCACCGACGAACTCATTGACACAATCTGTTCAAGCGGAGTCCCGTATTTCGACCTTTCCTTGCAACACGTTTCGACGCCGCTTTTGCGGGCGATGAAACGATGGGGAGACGGCGACCGCTTTGCTTCGCGTATCGCAACCATCCGTGAGCGAGAGCCAGAGGCGGCGTTCCGTTCCAATTTCATTGTTGGTTATCCGGGCGAAACTGAAGATGATCACGACCAACTTCTCAAATTTGTCGAATCCGTGAGACTCGATTGGTGTGGATTCTTCCCGTTCTCCCGAGAGGAGGGGACCTACGCCGCCACCCTCGACAATCAGGTGCCTGAAGCGCTCGTCGCCGAGCGCCTTGCTGAACTGACCGAGCTGCAAGATCGAATGACGTGGGCAAAACGTGACGAAATGATCGGCTCGGTGGTCGAAGTTCTCGTGGATAGCCCAGGAGTAGGTCGAACATGGCGCGAAGCGCCCGAAATCGATGGCATCGTCAATCTGCCGTCTGATCTTTCGCAAGGCAGTTTCGCAACGGTGACAATCGTCGATGCACTTGGCCCCGATCTTGTGGCTGAAGGTGCATCCGTTCCTGAAGATGATCAGTCATGAGCGATCCCTCCTACGGTCCATCAGCAATCGCTACGCCCGCGAATTACGTCACCATGATCCGGATCTTGGTGTCGCCGTTGCTCTTTGCCATGATCAGCGACAGCCCCAGCGGTTGGATTGTTTGGGCGCTGTGGACAGCGTTAGCTCTCACCGACGGCGTCGATGGCTGGATCGCTCGTCGCCACGGAACAACCCGCAGCGGAGCCTTTCTTGATCCGTTGGCCGACAAAGTGCTCGTCCTCGGAGCACTTTTCTCTCTCGTGGCCGTTGATCGGTTTCCGGTCTGGCCAGTTGTCGTCATAGCGGTGCGCGAGGTCTTCATCAGCGTGTATCGGATGTGGTGGGGCCGACGGGGGCTGGCGATGCCTGCCCGGAAGTCGGCGAAATTGAAGACGCTTGTGCAATCGCTGGCCGTCGGAGCGGTGCTGTTGCCACTTACAACCGACCTTCTGTGGCTCGGAGATGGGCTGCTCTACCTTGCGACCTTCCTTGCCGTCTTCAGCGCATTTCAGTACGTCTGGGATGGAAGTCGCGCAGCCACAACAATGGAAGTAACACCCGAGATCAGCGACGCTTCCTAGGTGGCACCTAATATCGGCTCCCATGTCGATTGGTAGCAAACTTCCTCATGTAAAGAACTCTGCCCCGGTCGGATTCCTTGAACTTTTTTATGACCTCGTCTTTGTTGCTTCGACGATGGTCCTGTCGAATAAATTTTCCCAGGACCCGACTTGGGAATCTGCTGGCCACTGTTCACTGATGTTCGTGTTGGTGTGGTTGCTGTGGTTCCACACCACTGTCCTGATGAACATTGATCGTCGCGACGACATCACGCAACGCGCACTGATGTTTCTTCAGATGTTTCTCATCTTTATTCTGACGCTTGAGTTTGTTGACCGCTCGGTTACAAACACTGATCTCATTGGCCTGGTTTATGCCGTAGCGGTACTCATTCTTGCGTTGGCGTATCACCGCGTGGCGAACAAGGAAAGTGACACCAGAGCCTGGGCCAGAGGGCGACGCAATCGTCTGATCCTCGCCGGCTTTTTGATGATCGTGGCATTCATTATCCCCAATGGGGTTACCTTCGTTGTTTGGGGCGTGGCAATCATGTTGCTAATTGTTCCAACGTCAGCGGCACATTCACGAGGTTTGCCAACCGAAGCGCTCGATGAACATCACCTCACCGAACGAGCAGCGCTACTGACCCTTGTCGTCATCGGCGAAGCATTCCTGAAAGTGGCGCTTGTCGTTTCCGAAGGTTTGATGGACTGGAGCGATGTCTCTGTCATCGTCGTCTTGTTTGTGATCCTTTTTGCGATCTTCAGTATCTATTTTGACGATATTCCCAAAGCCGGAATCCGACCAGGGGTCCTTGCTGGTGAAGCGTGGTTGCTTTCGCACCTCGTCCTGCAATTGGGCGTCATCGCGTTTGCGATCGGAATGTCGAAGTATGTTCAGATCGCCGATCGTGGTCACGTGCATGATTACGCCATCGTTATTCTGGGCCTCGCTTTTGTTGGCATGTTTGGGGGACTCGCGGGAATTGGATTGCTGGGGAATCGGACGCCTAAGAAACCGTTGTTGTTACTTCGCTTGGTCACGATTGTGCTTGCGGTCGGTGGAGCATTCGCCGCTTGGGACGTCGCTACCGTGACACCCGTTATCTATGTAATTTTTCTGATGGTCGTTGCAATAGCCCATGCAGTCACCGATGAGTTCCTGCAACGAAGCACCACGGTTCCGACGCACTCGGAGATTGAGACCGACGAGTTGGTGCTTGGAATTTCCTACGACGAGGAGAACCAATGAACTGCGAAGTTGTCGCTGTTGGAACCGAGCTCCTGCTCGGCCAAATCGTCGACACGAATTCGTCGTGGATCGGTGAACAACTCGCGCTCGCAGGCATTGATTGCTTCTTGCAGGTGAAGGTGGGCGACAACTGGGATCGAATCCGCGATGCTCTGCAGATTGCACTCGATCGCAGCGATGCCGTGATCGTCTGCGGTGGCCTCGGCCCAACGCAAGATGACATCACGCGCGACGTGATTGCCGAGGTCATGGGCGTCGAACTTGTCGAAGATCCTGAAGTGATCGAACGGCTTCATGAAATTTTTGGTTCACGCGGGCGGAATATGCCGATGAACAATCTTCGTCAAGCACAAGTGCCCGAGGGAGCATCGCGTATTGCACAAATGCCGGGCACTGCTCCCGGGCTTATTTGCCCGATAGGCGACAAGGTCATCTTTGCTGTTCCGGGTGTTCCGTATGAGATGAAAGAAATGGTCGAAGGGACAGTCATCCCTGAACTTCGTCGGCGCGCGGGCGATACCGGTGTCATTCGAAGTCGAACGATTCGCACCTGGGGCCATAGTGAATCCGGTATTGCCGAGATGCTTGGCGATCGCCTCGAGGAACTCGATCGCACGGGTACCGCCACGATTGCCTTTCTTGCTAGTGGCATCGAGGGGCTCAAAGTACGCGTCACCGCCAAGGCCGATTCCGCCGAAGAAGCCGATGCTGTTGTCGCTTCCGAGGTTGGTGAAGTGGCAAAAATTCTTGCCAACTATGTCTTCAGTACCGAAGATCAAACGATGGAAGAGGTTGTTCTCAACCTGCTTCGCGAACGTGGACTCACCCTTGGGCTGGCGGAATCGCTTACTGGTGGGCTGATCGCCAGTCGGTTGGTTTCCATTCCTGGAGCGAGCGATGTTTTACGCGGTTCGGTAGTGAGCTACGCCAGTGAAGTGAAGTTTGACCTTCTTGGCGTTCCGGTTGGTCCCGTAGTGAGCGACGACGCGGTGCGCGCGATGAGCGAAGGCGCATGTCGCGTGCTCGGTTCCGACGTTGGCATTGCCGTTACCGGTGTTGCTGGTCCTGACGAACAAGAAGGCATGCCCGTTGGGACGGTGTTTATGGCCACCACGCTTGATGGCGTTACCGAAACGTCAATGGCGAAGTTTCCATTCAACCGTGAACAGTCTCGACAGTTCACGGTCATCACTGTGCTCGATCATCTTCGTCGTCGGCTACTCGCTCGCTGAGAGCAACTGAACGTTCGGTTCTCGCGAGCTTGCGCTAGTTCTGCGCAGGTTTGAGATCGAGCGACGCGGAGTTCATGCAATAGCGAAGGCCCGTGGGGCCGGGACCGTCGTCGAAGACGTGACCAAGATGCGCGCCGCATCCCGCGCAGATCGCTTCGGTACGCACCATTCCATGTGTCGCGTCGACCACCGTGGCAACCGCGTCGTTGGACATCGGATCGAAGAAACTCGGCCATCCGGTTCCTGAGTCGAACTTGGTGTCGGAACTAAAGAGTTGCGCGTCGCACACGATGCAGTGATAGGTGCCGTCGTCGTGGCAGTCCCAGTACTTGCCGGTGAAGGCCCGTTCCGTTGCGCTGCATTGAGTGACCTGAAACTGTTCCTCGCTCAGGCGTTGGCGGAGGGCCTCGGCTCGTTCGGTGGGATCAGAGGGGAGTGAGTCACTCATTGGAAGGCACCTTTCCGTCATTCGGCCCTGTCGATCAGGGACGACGGCCTGCTCTGGCAGGGTCAAGTCTAACGACCTGGACCCGAGATCCCTTGGGAGAGAGGCCAACGGGGGCTTGGGATCAAGGGTCATTGACTGAACAGGTGTTCGAAGTTACAGTCATGTCGTTCGAACACCGGGGGCCTGTCACACCCCCTCCGTAGGTTGCGATCCATCTCCACCAAGGCCTCGGCTCTGGTGGGGCCACCGGAGCTCCCGCTCAGGTGGAAGCGGATCACCCAGAAGCGTCCCGGGCAGACCGGGCCACACACCCAGGAGAAGTAGACGATGGCAAAGGAATCGAACCGCCCGACGTTCCCACAGGAACGCGACAAGGCCCTCGAGATGGCGCTCGGCCAGATCGAGAAGCAGTTTGGTAAGGGCTCGGTCATGAAAATGGGCGAGAAGGGCAGCATGAAGATCGAAACGATCCCCACTGGCGCCCTTGCCCTCGACCTTGCTCTCGGAGTCGGCGGCTTGCCTCGCGGCCGCGTCGTCGAGATCTTCGGTCCAGAATCTTCCGGTAAGTCAACACTTGCCATGCACGTTGTGGCCGAAGCCCAGCGCAATGGTGGCATCTGCGCCTACGTCGATGCCGAACACGCCATGGACCCGGTCTATGCATCGGCCATTGGCGTCGACACCGACCAGTTGCTGATCTCTCAGCCCGATACTGGCGAACAGGCCCTCGAAATCGTCGACATGTTGGTGCGTTCCGGTGCCCTCGACGTCATCGTCATCGACTCGGTCGCCGCGCTGACACCTCGTGCGGAAATCGAAGGCGAGATGGGCGATAGTCACGTTGGCCTGCAAGCTCGTCTTATGAGCCAGGCATTGCGCAAGCTCACGGCCAATCTCAATAAGTCCAACACTGTTTGTATCTTCATCAATCAGTTACGCGAGAAGATCGGCGTCATGTTCGGCTCTCCCGAAACCACCCCTGGCGGCCGGGCACTGAAGTTCTACTCCTCAGTGCGTCTCGACATTCGCCGCATCGAGTCCATCAAGGACGGCGTCGAGGTCGTGGGTAACCGCACTCGCGTCAAGGTCGTGAAGAACAAGGTGGCCCCGCCGTTCAAGCAGGCGGAATTCGACATCATGTACGGCAAGGGCGTGAGCCGTGAAGGTTCGACCATCGATATTGGTGTCGATCTGGGTTTCGTCAAGAAGTCGGGTGCTTGGTACACCTACGAGGGTGAACAGCTCGGTCAGGGCCGTGAAAACGCCAAGACCTATCTGCTCGAGAATCCTGAGGTCATGGTGGAAATCACTGAGCGCATCCTCACCAGTGTTGGCATTGGTGAGGGTGGCGAGAGCGGAGATCTCGACACTCTCGAAAGTGACGAGGAAATGACCGCCGAGCATGACGTCCCGATTTCGCTCGACGACTGATCCTCTGCAGTTCTGACAGTTCCTGTCATTCCGTCGTGACATCTGGTGAAGTAATCCCGGGGAGTCCCGAGGCGCCCTTGGCCCTCGGGACTCCCCGCGCAGCGACAGACGCGTCATCCGCTCCCGCAAAGATTGCTACGTCAGCTATCGGCCGATTGAGAGCGGTTCAATGAATGGGCCCGAATGTGGTGCCGATGGATCTGCCGAGTCACCCTCGCCTGAGATTCCGAATCGATAGAAACGCCGATTCGGGAATCGCTCGACAAGTTCGATTGAGCGGGGGCCGAGGTCGACGGCGAAGAGCACATCGGAATCAAGGCTAGGTGGATTCGAAAATGCCCCCCAAGGATGGAGAATGTAGGGCCCATCCTTCCCCTTTGGAATGAGCACGATTGCTGGTCCTTCAACAGTTGACTCCACAAGCGCAACTTCCGCAGCGATTGCATCGCGAGCCGAAATGTTGACATTGACCTTGTCCGGAATTTCGATAGCCATTCCGAGCGCCATCGCGCCGATGACACCGGGAAGGAGCACACGGCGGCGGTCGGCAAGATCGACGAGGCCAACTCCGAGGAGCACCATCGTGGGCAGCAGGAGTGAAAGGTAATAGTGCGGCCCGTAGAGGTTGCGTCCGCCGATGATGAGGTAATTGCCGTAATAAAAGAAATAGGCAAACGGCGTGAGGCACAACTGGACGATGACGAGCCAGAACACTGAACGCGAGATGGTCCAAAGGCGTGAGGCCCCCCAAACAGCGAGCGGCACCGAAACCACGCCTCCAACGATCCAATGTGGGAAAGCGCGGAGATTTACCCGCAACGCAAGCCAGGCCTCCCACGGTCCAACGTGAATGAATTGAGAGTGTTCGGCAATTGAGCGCATCCCGAATCCGAACGAGTCGTCGCCGCCGATCGTCCACAGTGCGAACGTGAATGGGTCACCGGTCGTGAACGAGTTGTAGGCCAGCGCAACGATAAGAAGTGGCGTACTTGCCACATAGACCCACATCATCGCCCGAATTGCGATTCGAACGTTTACTGAACGCAACAGTGTCCATGCAAAGATCACGACTGCAAAAATGATCCCCTCAAGGGGTCGGGTGCAAAGCAGTAATCCTTCGAAAAGTCCAGCACCAATAAGCCATGGGCGGAAACGCTGACCCTGTGTTTGTCGATCGAGTCCACGAGTGAGAAGCGCAAGTGATGCGGCAGTGAGACTCACCGCAAGCACGTACGAAACGAACATAGCGCTCTGCACCATGACGAGCGGACTGAGGACGAAGCACGCAGATGCGACTACTGCAATTCGGAGATCACGTAAAAGAGCGTTGGTTAATGCGTACATAGCTACAACAGCGGCGGCGGCAATGGCGGCCAATGCGATGCGCATCGTTCCAAACAGCGCCTCACTCAACGCCATCAATGCCGGAAGAGTCGGCTGCTGCACCAGCACGAGGCGGTCGCCTCCAACTCGGCCCGACATCCAAGGGCGGAATGCATCTCCATGTGCGGAATCGGAAAGGGTGACGTCGCCTTGGCCAAACATTTGGGCCTCGAGGACGTAGACGGCCTCGTCATTGTTTAGGGAGAGGTTCTCGAAGAACAGGTTCCCTAGAGCAAGCGAACAGCAAAAGGCTGCTGACGCGAGAAGACCAACAATGACGTATACCCCCCTTTTTGACATGTGGGGAGATCATAGGAGATGGTTCGAAAAAGAGTTGGAATAGCGCTGGTAGATTTGAGCAGTGACTTCGACCTCGTCGCCGGGTTCCGTACCCCGCAGCTATGCCATCCGCACCTATGGGTGTCAGATGAACGAGCACGATTCTGAACGCATAGCGGGCCTGCTCGAAGCGGACGGGCTCGTGCTCGCCGATTCCGATGAGAACGCCGATGTCGTGGTGTTCAACACCTGTTGCATTCGTGAGAACGCCGACAACAAGTTCTACGGACACCTCGGGCGATTCAAGAACATCAAAGAAGAACGCCCCGACATGGAAATCATCGTGAGCGGGTGCTTGGCGCAAAAAGATCGCGAGCAGATCGCGCAACGAGCAGGCCATGTCGATGTTGTGGTTGGAACGCACAATGTCCATCGCGCCGTGGAGTTGCTCCATGAATCGCGTCGCAACGGTCCCATCACTGAGATTTGGGATGAAGCCCTTGATGACGCTGACACGTTCCCATCTGCACTTGCCGTTCGTCGCGAAGTGGATTGGTCGGCCTGGGTCACGATTCAGGTTGGTTGCGACAACACCTGCGCCTATTGCATCGTTCCCGCAGTTCGCGGTCGCGAAATCAGTCGCCCATTCGGCGAATTGGTAAGCGAAGTCGAACGACTGGCTGCCGATGGTGTGCGGGAAATCACCTTGCTCGGTCAGAACGTGAATTCCTATGGCCGCGACCTCACAAGCGCGCGTCGGGCACTCAACCCTGCGCACGACGACTTCGAAATTGCCGGTGAGCAGTGGTTGGCCGACCGTCGGGCCCGTCCGCTCTTCGCTGACCTTCTCATCGCCGTCAGCAAGGTTGACGGAATCGATCGAGTTCGATTCACGAGCCCTCATCCAAAAGATCTGCGTGAAGACACCATTACGGCAATGGGTACGAACGCCGCCGTTTGTTCACATCTGCACTTCCCACTGCAATCGGGCAGCGACCGAGTCTTGGCCCTCATGCACCGTGGGTACACCGCCCAGCGCTATCTCGAAAAGGTCGTGGCGGCCCGAGCCGGCATTGAAGATCTTGCGATTACCACCGACATCATCGTTGGCTACCCCGGAGAAACCGAAGAAGACTTTGTGCGCACACTTGAAGTCGCGGCTGAAGCTGAATATGACTCGGCCTATACCTTCATCTTCTCTCCGCGCGAAGGTACCGAAGCCGCGTTAATGGTCGATCAGTTCTGTGACCCAGCCGAAGTCGGCGATCGGTTCGAGCGATTGCGCGTCGTCGTTGAACGTTCTGCGCTCGCCAAGCACATGGCCCGCATCGGCCGCACAGAACAAATGATCGTCGAAGGGCCATCGAAGCGAGATCCTGAAGTCTTTACCGGCCGAACTGCGCAAAACAAGTTGGTGCACTTCACGAGCGACCGCCCGTTGCGTTCCGGCACCTTGGCAACTGCGTTGATTACCGAAGCGTCGACGCACTTCCTGCGTGGCGAATTGGTTGAAGTCCTTTCGGTATCGCAACATCGCACTCGTTTCGCAGTTACTGCAGGGTGAGTTCATCGCCACGGTTTCGTCCTAGCGGTCGACACCTCGCGCTTGTAGGTCCGACTGCTTCGGGGAAGTCCTCGTTGGCGATGGCGTTGGCGCGTAGCCGCACCGATATCGAACTCGTCACCGTTGATTCGATGCAGATCTACCGCGGGATGGACATCGGTACCGCGAAGCCGACAGCTGCCGATCAATCCGAAATCGTCCATCACCTTCTCGATATGTGCGATCCCGATGACGATTACACCGTCGCCCGATTCCAACGCGACTGCTTTGCAGTGCTCGAAGACATTGAAGAACGCGGGAAGCGGGCCGTGCTGGTTGGCGGCACCGGGCTTTACCTCCAGGCGATCACCGACGATCTTGAAATCCCGGCACGATTTCCCGAGGTGCGTGCCGAACTCGAAATCGAACCCGATACGGCGGTGCTGTTTGCTCGACTCGAGGGCCTCGACCGACTGGCGGCATCGCGTATGGAACCGACGAATCGCCGACGCGTCCTGCGGGCACTCGAAGTCACGGTTGGAAGTGGCCGTCCCTTCTCCTCGTTTGGTCCTGGTCTCGAGGAGTACCCAGTTGCACCGTTCCCGGTCGTGGGGCTGGCGATGGAACGCAACCTGCTCGACCAGCGAATTGCGCAGCGCTACGAGAAGCAGATGGCGGAAGGGTTCTTGGCCGAGGTGCAGACTCTTCTGGACTGCCCGACAGGTCTTGGTCGTACTGCTCGTCAGGCACTTGGCTATGCCGAACTGCTTGACCACATCGAGAACGGAACGCCACTCGATGACGCGCTCGAAACGGCGGTGACACGCACTCGTCGATTCGCCCGGCGGCAGCAGCGATGGTTCGGCCGAGACCCCCGAATCAATTGGATTCCAGCCGATGGCGAAGTTTCGGCAAATGCGCTCGCCGAACTCGCCCGCGGGCTGATTGACTGAACCCACCATGAGACTCACAAAGCACCACGGCCTGGGCAACGATTTTGTCATTGCTCTTGAGGAGGTCAACGGACCTCTTCACGGCGATGCCACCTTGGCGCGCGCTCACTGTGATCGTCACCGGGGCATTGGTGCCGACGGTTTCATCATTGGGTCTCGTCCCGCAGTCAATGCCACTGGTCCCGATGGCAAGCCAATCGATGTGGTGATGCACCTTTGGAATGCCGATGGCAGCCGCGCTGAAATGAGTGGCAACGGCATTCGCTGTCTTGGTCAAGCGCTGGCAATGGCCCGTGACGACCACGAGGCCACCTATGCCGTCGTCACCGATGGCGGTTTTCGAGAACTCGTTGTGCATGACGATGCTGCCCATCGCCTTGCCACTGTCAGCGTCACGATGGGCCTTGTTAGCGAAGGCCCGGCAGTTCCTCCTTCTGTTTCGGAACGACTCGGTAGCGACCGACATGCGACTGCTGATCTAGGCAACCCACACCTCGTCGTGCTCGTTTCCGATCTGTCATCGGTTGACCTCGTCGGTACGGGCGCATGGATCGAATCGCAATTTGATGCGGGCATCAATGTCGAATTCATCGCGACAGGGACCGAGCCCGATTCGCTCGATCTGCTTGTGTGGGAACGCGGCGCTGGCGTGACCGAAGCCTGCGGCACTGGCGCAGTGGCGGCAGCAACCCTGGCCCATCAATGGGGGCTCGTCGGGCGTGAAGTTCGAGTTGTGATGCCGGGCGGTTCGGCTGAAGTCATCGTCGCAGCAAGCCCGGATGCGGAACCGATCCTTATAGGACCGTCTCAACACATCGCCACCATCGAGATCCCGGATGCCTGAACCCACCTCGCCGATTATCGGCGATCACCGCGGCGGCTTCGGCGCGTTCGCTGGTGAAAATTCGGGGCTCATCGACCGCACGTTCCGTGAGCGGATCGTGCTGGTTGGTGTGACGTTTCCTGCAGGAGACGAATTCGACACCGAACGTCATCTCGATGAACTCGCCCTTCTTGTCGACACGGCTGGTGCCGACAGCATCGCCCGAGTAGTTCAGCGTCGACATTCTCCTGATCCGGCGACCTACCTCGGCAGCGGCAAGGTCGAGGAATTGCGCGAACTCTGCGAAGCAGTCGATGCCGACACGGTGGTGTTTGATAACGAACTGTCTCCGGCGCAGCAACGCAACCTTGAAAAACTTCTCGGGCGTTCCGCAATCGATCGCACAGCTGTCATCCTCGACATCTTCGGACAAAACGCTCACAGCCTTGAAGGCAAGGCGCAGGTCGAACTGGCGCAGATTCGCTATCGACTTCCGCGCCTGCGCGGAAAGGGCAATCAGCTTTCGCGTCAGGGTGGTGGCATTGGCGCTCGTCAGGGCGGCGGCGAAACCCAGCTCGAAGTAGATCGTCGGCGACTTCAGCGACGCATGCACAAACTCGAAGGCGATCTGCGCGAGATCTCACGGGTGCGTGACACACAGGCGAAATCCCGACAACGTTCGCGGCTGCATCGCGTTGCCATCGTTGGCTATACCAACGCCGGCAAATCCACACTGCTGAATCACCTCACCGATGCTGGCGTTCTTGTGGAAGATCGGCTCTTCGCCACACTCGATGCCACCACGCGGCGGTTGCAACTGCCCGGCGGTGAAGCGGTGTTGCTCACCGACACGGTTGGATTCATCACCAAGCTTCCAACGCAACTGGTTGAGGCGTTTAAGTCGACACTTGAAGTAGTAGTCGATGCCGATCTCTTGGTGCATGTCATCGACGGTTCCGCTGCTGATCCCGAATCGAATATCGAAGCAGTCGATCGTGTACTCAACGAAATCGGTGCAGCAGACGTTCCCCAGATGCTCGTGGTGAACAAAATCGATGTCGACCCAGATGGGGCCAAAGAAGTCCTTGAAGACCATCCCGGATGCGTGGCGCTGTCGGCGAAAACCGGTGAGGGCGTGGCGGACATGCTGCGTGCTCTAGCCGATCGGTTGCGTGGACTTTCGAACATCACTGAACTTTTGGTGCCGTTTGATCGAGGAGATCTCCTCGCCGCACTGCATCGAGAAGGTGAAGTCCTCGTTGAGACTGCTACCGACGACGGAATGCTGGTCCGGGCCCGCCTCGACGAGGTTTCGGTGAGCCGTCTTCACGAGTACGTCGTGAGCGGTCAGACTCTGCGTTCATGACCGCCGGATTCACACCGCCGCCCTATCCCTACGATCGGCTCGATGCGTTCAAGTCGATCGCGTCGGCGCACGAGGGTGGGATAGTCGACCTCTCGATAGGCGACCCCTTCGACCCTCCGCCAGCAGTTGTCATCGAAGCGCTCGCCACATCGGCAAGCGAGCGCAGCTATCCAGCATCGATCGGCTTTCCCGCGTATCGCGAAGCGGCGATGGGTTGGATGGAGCGCGAACTCGGCGTCAGCGTTGGTGCGAAAGAGATTGCCGCGTGCATTGGCAGCAAGGAGTTCGTCGCCGGGCTCCCGCATTGGCTTCGCCTGCGCACCCCTGACCGCGACACGGTGCTGTATCCCGCTATCAGCTATCCGTCCTATGCGATGGGGGCGGAACTTGCTGGAGCACGTGCGGTGCCAGTTCCAGTTACTGCCGACGGTCGAAGCGACCTCGATGCCATTGATCCTGCCGACGCAGCTCGAGCGTTGTGTCTGTGGGTGAACTCGCCGGGGAATCCAACGGGACATCTCGATGACCTTGAAGCAGCAGCGAAGTGGGGACGTGCGCACAACGTCCCGGTGATTTCCGACGAGTGTTATGTCGAGTTCACATGGGACGGGCCCGGTCGGACAATTCTTGAACACGGTCTCGACGGCGTGTTGGCTGTTCATTCATTGTCGAAGCGTTCGAACCTTGCGGGTGTACGCGCTGGGTTCTACGCCGGCGATGGCGATCTTGTTCACTACTTGTCAGAACTGCGTAAGCACGCTGGGTTCATGGTGCCGGGCCCCGTTCAGGCTGCGGCTGCTGCAGCGTGGAATGACCAGGTACATCTAGAGGTGCAGCGAGCGCGTTACATCGAGCGTCTTGAACTCTTCCGCAGCGTTCTCAAGGGGATTGACGTTGATGCTCCAATGCCTGGCGGCGCTTTCTATCTCTGGGCACCCGCGCCCAACGGCGATTCGTGGGCGTTAGTCGAGCGTCTCGCTGCTGATGGTGGTGCCTTGGTGTCAGCGGGCGAGTTTTACGGTCCCGAAGGAAGCCCATTTATTCGTGTCGCCGTTGTGCAATCTACCGAGCGTCTTGAACTGGTTGGTCGACGTCTCGGAGTTCTTTGAGCCAATGTGGTCGCGGGTCCGGCCTCATTGATTCGGCCAACAACGCTGCCGAAAGAATGCAGGTCAAGCCACAGCGGGTCGGGCGGTAGCCTCTCTCGCTATGGCTGATCTTGCTGCGACAATTGACGAACTCTGGAACAACCGAGACGCTCTGAGCGCGTCCGATGGCGACGCGGTAGCTGCTGTCGGGCAGGCAATTGCGCTGCTCGATTCAGGCGAGGCGCGGGTTGCTGAGTTGGGGGCCGATGGTGAACCCATCGTTCATCAGTGGCTCAAGCACGCCATTCTTCTGTACTTCCGCCTTTCGCAGATGGCCACGATTGAACTGGCACCGTTTGAATACGCCGACAAGATTCCGCTGAAGCGTGACTTTGCAGCGTCGGGCGTACGCGTGGTTCCCGGTGCATCAGCACGCTACGGATCGTTTCTCGATCGTGGTGTGGTCATGATGCCGAGTTACGTGAACATCGGCGCGCGTGTTGGAGCCAACACGATGGTCGATACGTGGGCCACCGTTGGTAGTTGCGCACAGATCGGCGCCAACGTTCATCTGTCGGGCGGCGTCGGTATCGGCGGAGTCCTCGAGCCACCGCAGGCTGCGCCCGTCATCATTGGTGACGACGCATTGATTGGAAGTCGTTGCATCGTGGCCGAAGGCGCTCGCGTCGGTAACGGAGCTGTGCTTGGTGCTGGTGCCATTCTCACTGCATCGATTCCGGTCATCGATGCCGAGACGGGTGAAGAACTCAGTCGTGGTGTGGTGCCGGCGTGGAGCGTTGCCGTTTCGGCAACTCGTCCCCGCACGTTCGCCGGCGGCGAGTTTGGCCTTCCCTGTGTGCTGGTACTGAAGCGCCTCAACGAAGGTGAACGCCACGACAAAGCCGCGCTGAACGATGTCCTTCGCGATCACGGCGCGGCGACCTGATCATGGCCACGACCGGTCTCACCGATCTCCTGGCCAGCACGGCCGCGCTTGTCGACATTGCGTCGCCGAGTCGCGCCGAAGGTCCACTGGTCGATTCGATCGAAGCCGAACTACGCGCGCACTCGCATCTCGAAGTCACTCGAGTTGGCGACAATCTTGTTGCTCGCACCTCGCTCGGACGCCTTCACCGAGTCGTGCTTGCCGGTCACACCGACACCGTTCCTGCTGCTGATAACGGCACTGCTCGCATCGAAGGTGGCCGACTCTTCGGCGTTGGCTCAGCCGACATGAAGGGCGGGCTCGCCGTGATGCTCGAACTCGCGGCCACGCTGACTGAACCTGTTGTCGATCTCACGTTTGTCTTCTACGCACGTGAAGAAATCGCCAGTTCTGAAAGTGGTCTGGGCGAATTGTTCGAATCGCGTCCCGAACTTCTGGTCGGCGATATTGCCATTCTGGGTGAGCCCACCGATGCACGCATCGAAGCCGGTTGTCAGGGCACTCTGCGCATGCGAGCGCAATTGCAGGGGATTCGCGCCCATACCGCTCGGCCCTGGATGGGGCGCAACGCTGTCCATCGTTTAGCGGGTGTTCTTGCTGCGCTTGATTCCTACGAAGCGCGTTCGCCAATCATCGACGGTTGTCAGTTCCGTGAAGCGTTGCAAGCGGTTGCAATCGACGGTGGCGTTTCGGGAAATGTCGTTCCGGATTCGGCGAGCATCACAGTGAATTTCCGCTTCGCCCCCGATCGTTCAGCGCTCGACGCAGAAACCCATATTCGTGAACTCTTTTCACCATTCCTCGAAGAAGGCGATGTTGTCGACGTACTCGATGTCGCGAATGCCGCTGCTCCAGGACTTCATCATCCGCTGCTCGCCTCGCTCGTTGAACGAAGCGGTTCAGAGGTTCTTGCCAAGTTGGGCTGGACCGATGTCGCTCGATTCGCGGCCCACGGAGTGCCGGCAGTGAACTTTGGGCCTGGTGACAGCACGATTGCCCACACCTCGGGGGAGTACCTCGATCGAGCGCCGCTTGAACGAGTGCATGCAGTGTTGCTTGGGTTGTTGACGGAAGCCTGAACGCGAACGTGGCGCATGCTGATGCACGCGCCACGTTTAAACCAAGGAGGTTGTGGTTCAGAGTTTGCGCATCACGGTGACGACTTTGCCGTACACGGTGATTTCGGAGGAATGAAATTCCATTGGTGAGAGTCGTTGGTTTGCCGGAAGCAACGTGACGGTTTCGCCCGAACGTGACCAGGTCTTCACCGTGGCTTCGCCGCCGGGGATGCCGACGACAACAATGTCGCCCTTGGACACGTTGGGACCGGCCTTGGCCACGATGTAGTCACCGTCGAAAATTCCTGCATCAATCATTGAATCGCCGCGGACACGGAGCATGAAGAGCTCGCCGTCGCCACACAGGTCGGTAGGCACCGGCATGATTTCTTCGACATTTTGTTCGGCCAGAACGTCGGTGCCAGCAGCAACATCGCCGACAAGCGGAACGTGACGGAACGGGCGACGTTCGCCGGATGCGCCGGAGTTGGGGTCGTAGCGAACTTCCATGGCCCGGGGCTTGGTTGGGTCGCGGCGCAAATACCCAAGCTCGTTGAGAGTGTTGAGGTGGTTCTGCACGCTTGATGGCGAGGTGAGCCCTACGGCTTTTCCAATTTCACGGACAGACGGGGGATAGCCACGCTCGTTGAGATGGGTATCGATCACATCGAGGATCTGTTGCTGGCGGGGAGTGAGACGGTCACTACTCATTGGGAACTCCGGATCGTTGAGGAGGGGTGGGGAGAACAGGAGGGACTGAGGCGGCTTGAGTCGCTTAGCCCTTCGAACCTCTGTACGACAGTACCGGCTCGAGGAGGATAAAGCAAACACCCGTTCGATTGGGTCTTGACATCGAACGGGTGTTCGTGTTTGTATTGCTCTATCCGAACGGGCGTTCGATCCGTTCTCCAACATCCCAGTTCCCCCTTCGTCCTTTCGTTGTCCTTTCGACTGTCACACCCCTCGTGGAGACTTCCCTCATGGCTGCAATCCTGAATCCCACCGCCCTATCCGCCCCTACCAACCTGGCTCAGCCCATTGTGCCCGAGTCCCTTTTCGAGGGCTCGAGTTTCGAAGGATCGAGCTCGCTCGCTCCCTGGAATCGCGACCTCGAACCACGTCGTCCGGTCCGTCACCTTCAGTTGGTCGCAGGCCCATCCCCAGCAGCCGCTAAAGCCCGTCGGAGCCCAATGCGTGTCCTGATCGCTGGTTTGGGTCTCGCTGTGCTGGTGGCCTTCGCGGCAATGGGAGTCCTTCCCTTCCTCGGTGCCGATGCTGCTGCTTCAACGCCGGCCTCGTCCGCCGACTCGACGAGCCCAGCCGGTGCTGACGCCCAACGCGCGTCAACACCGGCTGCGGCCCCGTCGGTTGCTGTTCCCGTCGAGATCGTCGTGCAATCGGGCGATTCTCTCTGGAGCGTCGCTCGCCGCTTACAGCCACGTGGCGATCTTCGTCGCCTCGTCGATCGTCTGATCGAGCGCGTCGGTGCCACCAGCGTTACTCGCGGGCAACACATCAACGTGAGTGGTCTTCTCGACTGAGAATTTGTGGGTGTCCTCGCACTTCTCTTGGTGCGTGAGAAGCGTCTGAATGAGATGTGACACTGAAAATCACAGTGTTCGCAGTAGTTTTGAAGCGTGCGTTGTCCCACATGTGCTCATCTCGATGACAAAGTCGTCGATTCACGTCAGTCAGATGACGGCGAAGCCGTTCGTCGGCGTCGTGAGTGTCTGGCCTGTGGGGCGCGGTTCACAACTTTCGAACGCCTTGAACTTGTGCCGATGGTTGTGGTGAAACGATCAGGCGATCGCGTGCCATTCGAGCAAAACAAGATCAATGAAGGCATTGCCGCGGCAGCTAAGGGCCGACCAATCGAAGAAGAAACGATTCTTCTGACTGCTGCTGCGATAGCAGAAGAGTTGCGGTTAGTGGGTCCTGAAGTCACCAGCGAGCAAGTGGGCTTCGCCGTGCTCGAACATCTTCGTGATCTTGACCATGTTGCCTACATGCGCTTTGTCAGTGTGTACAAAGGTTTCGATGACGCCGCTGATTTTCAAAGAGAAATCACACTGCTTACGAAAGCCACAGAACCGAAGCGTCACGATTCGCGAGCGTAACGCAGTAAGAGCACATCTTCTTCAACAACAACTCGCGTGAGTTTCAGAGCGTTGGCGGCTCCCATCGCTGGTCCACGCGCGCCGCGCGTCGCAGTCCCGCCGACAAGGACTGGCGAAATTGTTTGGCACCATTCGTCGACGAGGTCGTCGGCCAGCAGCTGATTGTTGAGCGTTGGTCCGCCTTCGCATAACAGCGTGGTCATTCGTTGCGCATGTAACTGTGCGAGTGCATCGCGCAGATCAACGCCGTCGCCACCGGCAACGATGATGTCGGCAACCTCACGAAGATTTGCCACAGCATCGGTAGACGCAGATTCCGTAGTGATGACGATCGGTCGTTGTTTTGCATCGCTAAACAAACGTGCCGTTGGATCGAGACGTGCGCGTCCGCTCACTACTGCGAGACGCGGGAACCGTTCTTGTCCGCGTGTAACGCGTCGTGCTTGCGCAGCAGTGTCGAGTTGTACGGGCCCATAGTTCTCTGCGCGCACAGTCCCTGCTCCGACGAGGATGACATCGGGCATCTCGCGTAATGCATGAAACATCGCTTTGTCAGCGGGGCTGCCGAGCGCCCCCGAGCGCCCTTCAATCTCGATCGCTCCATCGATGCTTGCCACCATGTTGACCGCGACCCAGGGTCGGTCCGAAGGGGAAGCTCGGAGCGCGTCGGCGACGAGCTCGACCGGGTTCACATCGTTGATGAATGTGGGCAGCAACTGGTGCACAGCGCCACGATAGGGGGACGTGGGGACGGCTGGCCCATGGCCGCTGTGGATAACAGTGGATAACTCTGAAGTAATCCACCGGCTATCCACCACAAATACACAGGGTTATTCCCCTTCCAACCCACAGGCATGAGTCGTACGGTTCACCCGGGTGCAGTGCTGCGGCGCGAGCGACGGACGGTGGTGTGACGTTCTGTGCGTTCTCGGTTGGCAGGACGGCTCCTAGGGCGTGGGTCCGCGTGACCTGCTCTACCTGGCGCTCGTGTCGCGGCGCACCCAACCACTCGAATTCCCACGTCAGGACCGATTCTTGGCAATCGTTGACACGGGTGGAATTACTCTGCTGTAATTCCACGACATCTTGTGGCCCGGATGGTGAGGGGGCCGAAGTAACCACAACATCTTGTGGTGGGCAGGAATTGGGACCCCAAAAGGGCCTGAAACCCGCACCGAGACCACGACAAGACCCAAAATTCGAATCCCGACAGCCCTTCTTCCCTGAAGAGATCTGCCAGAAACCGAATCTTTGGTGTGGTGGATTCCCCTCAGCAGTCCAACCGGCTCACTCGATTTGGTGGCCACCCCCGAGGCAACCGCTTCCGCAGCACCCGCTGCACCCCGTCCCTTACTCGCCACCACAACTCATCGATCACCCACGCGGAGGACTTCTCATGGCCCTGGCACCTGAACAGGCCGGCATCGGCATCCGTCGGCACTACACAAGCGTCGACACTCATCCCTACGACCAGGTCGAGTGGGAACGTCGTGACGCTCGCATCTCGAACTGGAAGACCGGCGAGGTTGCCTTCGAGCAGCTCGGCGTCGAGTTTCCTCTGGGTTGGTCGCTGAACGCCACCAACATCGTGTCCCAGAAGTACTTCCGCGGCACCCCCGACACCGATGAGCGCGAATGGTCGCTCAAGCAGGTCGCCGATCGTGTCGCCGACACCATCACCGACTGGGGAATTCGCGATGGTTACTTCGTCACCGACGAAGAGGCCGAAGCGTTTCGCTCCGAACTCAAGTTCATCATCATCACCCAGCGCGCTGCGTTCAACTCACCGGTGTGGTTCAACATCGGCGTCGAAGGCGTGCCGCAGCAGGCTTCGGCCTGTTTCATCTTGTCGGTCGACGACAAGATGGACTCCATCCTCAACTGGTACGTCGAGGAAGGCACGATCTTCAAGGGCGGCTCGGGCGCAGGTATCAACCTTTCCCGCATTCGTTCTTCCAAGGAATTCCTCAAGGGCGGTGGCACCGCTTCCGGTCCCGTGAGTTTCATGCGTGGCGCCGATGCGTCTGCTGGCACCATCAAGTCCGGTGGTAAGACCCGCCGCGCCGCCAAAATGGTCATTCTCAATGTCGATCATCCCGACATCGAAGAGTTCATCTGGTGCAAGTCTCGTGAAGAGAAGAAGGCCCGTGCCCTCCGCGACGCTGGCTTCGACATGGATCTCGATGGCATCGACATCACCTCGATCCAGTACCAGAACGCCAACAACTCAGTTCGCGTCACCGACGAGTTCATGCAGGCCGTCGTTGACGACACCGATTGGCACCTGCGTGCCGTGCACGGTGGCGAAATCGTCAAGACCATTCGTGCTCGCGATCTCATGCGTCAGATCTCGCAGGCGTCCTGGGAATGCGCCGACCCCGGCATGCAGTTCGACACCACGATCAACCACTGGCACACCGCGTGCAACACCGGTCGCATCAATGGTTCGAACCCGTGCTCGGAATACATGCACATCGACAATTCCGCTTGCAACCTTGCCAGCATCAACCTTCTCCATTACCTCGGCGAAGACGGCGTGTTCGACATCAATGCCTACAAGCACACGATCGAAATCATGTTCACCGCGCAGGAAATCCTCGTCGGCAACGCCGATTACCCGACCGTTCCGATCGGCGACAACTCCCGCAAGTTCCGTCAGCTCGGTCTTGGTTATGCCAACCTCGGTGCGCTTCTCATGGCCCTTGGTCTTCCGTACGACTCCGACGAAGGCCGTGCCCTCGCCGGTGCGATCACCTCGCTCATGACCGGTCACGCCTATGCCACTTCGGCTCGTACCGCATCTCGCATGGGTGCGTTCGCTGGCTACGCCGAAAACGCCGAGCACATGCTTCGCGTTCTTGATCAGCACCGAGCCGCAGCGGCCACCATCGACGAAGAGCTTGTTCCTCCGGCGTTGCTATCGGCGGCACAGCAGTCATGGGACACCGCATGTGAACTCGCCGCTGAAGTTGGCGTGCGTAACTCACAGGCTTCGGTTCTCGCACCGACCGGCACCATTGGCCTCATGATGGACTGCGACACCACCGGTGTTGAGCCCGACCTTGGTCTGGTCAAGATGAAAAAGCTTGTTGGCGGCGGCACCATGTCGATCGTCAACCAGACGATTCCTCGTGCCCTCACCAAGCTCGGTTACACCGATGCACAGATGGACGAAATCGTTGCCTACATCAACGAGAACATGTCAATCCTCGGTGCACCACACATCAAGGCCGAACACATCCCCGTGTTTGCCTGCTCGATGGGTGACAACATCATCCACTACACCGGCCACATCCGCATGATGGGTGCGGTGCAGCCGTTCATCTCGGGCGCTATCTCCAAGACCGTCAACATGCCTGAAGACGTCTCGGTTGAAGAGGTTGAGAAGATCCACATCGAGGCCTGGCAGCTTGGCATCAAGGCTGTCGCTATCTACCGTGACAACTGCAAGGTTGCCCAGCCGTTGTCGGCATCGAAGAAAGATGTTGAAGGCGCCGATGATCCGGTTGCTGGTGCGGTCGAAGTCATCGAGCGTGTTGTCGAAAAGATCGTCTACCAACCGATCCGTCAGAAGCTTCCTCGCACCCGCGTGTCGCGCACCTTCGAGTTCCGCGTCGCCGATTGCAAGGGCTTCGTTACCGTTGGCCAGTACGAAGATGGTCGCCCAGGCGAAATCTTTGTTCGTGTGTCAAAGCAGGGTTCCACCCTCGCCGGCATCATGGACGCCTTCGCCATCTCGGTGTCGCATGGCCTTCAGTACGGCGTACCGCTGCGCTCGTTCATCGAAGCGTTCACGGGCATGCGATTCGAACCAGCCGGCATGACCGACGATCCGGACATCCGTATCGCCAACTCGCTCATGGACTATCTCTTCCGCCGCATGGCGCTTGAGTACCTCTCACCCGAGGAGCGTGCGGAACTCAACATCCTCACCACCTCAGAGCGCATGCAGCCGACGCTTCCGGGCGTCGACGAAGGCATCGAAACCCGTCAGGGTTCCGAAATGCCGGTCGACCCTCCGTCCATCGAATCAGTGTCAACACTTCTCACCGACACACAAACCACGTTGGTTCGTGAAGTGAAGACAGCCAATCACGATGCACCGATGTGCATGCAGTGCGGTGTCACCATGCAGCGTGCTGGCTCCTGCCACGCATGTCCGTCATGCGGCACCACCAGCGGTTGCAGCTGATCCTGCCAACGCATCACGCAGTCTGAATGGTGGCCCGGGCTTCGGCTCGGGTCATCTTCGTTTTTGCGAATGTTCAGCCGGTCTTGTTGACGCTGTCACTGCGGCCGTAAAGGTCATATCAGCCCGGGTTGATGGCCTGACCGAACGTCATGAACACCCATGGCTTGGGGCCTTTGGTATATTCGCTGTGGACGAATTCGAATTCGAAGCCGGCAGCCTTCACGAGTTCCACTGGGTCCCGGGTGAGGTGGCAACCATCGGCCAGACGCTTTTCAAGTGGATCAAGGCGACGCTGCCACGTCTGCGTCTTCGTGTCGGGAGCGAGGCCATGTTCGAGGAAGTGGAACTTTCCACCGGGCTTGAGCACGCGGCGGAGTTCGGCGAGCGCTTGTTCAACGCCGGGGATGGTGCAGAGCGTGAAGGTGCAAAGCGCTCCGTCGCAAGAATTGTCGCCGAGTGCCACGGTTTCGCCATGCAGGCCTGCGTACTGGATGGGGATGGGGGAGGCGGCAATACGGGGTACCGCGATCTTGCGAGCGGTTAACGCCGGCTCGACGGCGTAGACGAGTTCGATCTCTGGCGGATAACTCGCAACGTTGAGGCCAGACCCAAATCCGATTTCCAGCACTGTTCCTGAAAGGCCGGCGGCCACGGCATCGCGGCCCTGTTGCATGGCAGACGTGCCGCACATCTTGTCGATGAAGCGAGGAACGATGTATGTGCTGTAGAAACCCATCTCGCTGACGGTAGCGGTTGAGGGCGTTGCGATTCTCTCCGCCCTATGGTGACCACAGGACACGAGGGGGAACTATGCAACTTTGGACCGATGAAATCGAGGCCATGAGGCCCGAGGCGCGCGCTGTGGTCGATGCCGGGATGGCGCTAGTGGCCGAAGCGTTTGCCAGCGATGGTGAACCGCCGAAGGATCTTCTCGGTCAGGTTCAGCAAATGCGCCGCACATTTGAGCGCACGTTTGCGCCGCTACCTGAAGCCATTGTTCGCGATATTGCCGGTGTCTCATGTCGCACGTTTCTTCCTGACGGCCCGGCTTCGGCGGTCTACGTGCACTTCCATGGTGGCGGAATGGTTATCGGTGCACCGGAAATGGGCGATACCGGCAATTTGGATCTGAGCCGCCGATTCGGAATGGCAGTGGTTTCTGTTGGCTATCGCAAAGCCCCAGAGCATCCATTTCCTGCCGGTCCCGATGATGGGATCGCGGTGGTGAAATGGGTGATCGAAAACGGACTGGCCGAGTACGGCTCGAATCGCATCATCGTTGGCGGAGAATCTGCGGGCGGGTATATGGCAGCAGCGGTCGCGTTGCGCATGCGCGACGAACTCAATGCATCCGACAACCTCATTGGCGCCAACCTGGTGTTTGGGGTGCACGACTGGGGACGCTCGCCCAGTCAGCGCGGTGTACGCGTGCTCGACGGTCCCGACTTGCTCACGCCAGAAGGTATGGCGATGTTCGGCGATTGCTATTTGCCCGGCATGAGTATTGAGGAGCGACGCTCGCCAAACGTGTCACCCCTGTTTGCTGACTTACAAAACTTGTGTCCTGCATTCATGAGCGTGGGAACGGCAGACCACTTACTCGACGACACATTGATGCTGGCTCCTCGTTGGGCCGCTGCGGACAATGAGGTTGAACTGTTTGTTGCGCCTGAGATGCCTCACGGATTCCAAGCATTTCCATGCGGGATTACTTCGGCGTGGGCAGCTGCTCTGTTCGATTGGCTCGCTCGCCGGCTTGCGTCCTAACGCGACGATGCCCGCCCCAAAGGGCGGGCATCGAATGCGATCAGGAGTTTTCAGATCAGTTGGACATGCAACCGTTGGTGTAGATCACGGCCGGAAGTTTGCCCTGCTGGCAAACAACACCGCGGTCCTGGGTGACCCACTTGCCGTCGCGTGATGCCAACACATCGGTAACGCCCAATGTGGGTGCGCCACTCCCTGCAGGAGGCGTGAGTTCTGCCCATGCGTAGGCCCAGCCTGAGTCACAGCCAAATCCTGTGACCTTGACGGTGGTCCCTGCAGTCATCGCGGCATCAACGCCAGCGGTGATGGCGGTCGAGGTGCACGCAGCTGCTGCTCCGGTCGGACCAACTGGGGCCGGTGTCGGAGTCGGAAGCACGCAAATCTTCTTCTTGGCTTGAGCGTCGGCGGAAAGTGCTGCCTTCGTCTTCGGGCCGTAGGTGCCGTCAACGGTCAGGCCAGCGCCCTTCTGGAATGCCTTGATGCTGGAAATTGTGTGTGGTCCAATGATTCCGTCGTTGTTGCCAACATCGCAACCGACGGCGTCGAGCCATTCCTGCATTTGAATGACGTCGGCCTTGGTGAGGGTGTTCACTGGCTTCACACCAGATGTCGTGGGTGATGAAGCGGCAGTCGTGGTGGTCGTGCTTTTGTCGCTTGACTTGCTGTCGCTACTGCACGCGCCAACGCCGGCCACGATGGCCAACGAAAGGACAGCAACGCCGAGAATTCGGCGCGCAGAATGAGAACGCATAGTTCCTCCGGGGGTAGGGGTAGAAGGCGAAACCGCCTTCCAGAACGGTAGTGAGTGGGGTGCTCAAGGCCGTGGACCCCAGCGATGTGCCACGCTCTCAGGAGACAGAGAAGGAGTGGGGCGTGTCCGGACCATTAGAGGATGTGAAAGTCGTCGAACTTGGTATGTGGGTCGCAGGACCCGCGTGCGCAGGGATTTTGGCTGACTGGGGTGCTGACGTAATCAAACTTGAGCCACCTGGCGTCGGTGATCCCGCGCGCACGTACCAGGCACTTTTCGGAACGATGATGCCGGACAATCCGGTGTTCGAAATGGACAACCGTTCGAAGAAGTCTGTCGCTGTCGATCTTCGAACTCCCGAGGGTCAAGCGCTTGCTCTTGAACTCCTTGCCGATGCAGATGTCTTCGTCACAAACCTTCGGCGCGCGGCATTGGAACGGTGGGGGCTCGGTCCTGACGCCGTGATGGAGCGGAATCCGCGTCTCGTCTACCAACTCATTACCGGATATGGGATGGAAGGCCCCGATGCGGGGCGCCCGGCCTATGACATCGGCGGATTCTGGGCGCGTTCTGGAGTTGCGTCGTTGCTGCGCACTCCCGATGGCCCGCTTCCGTTTCAACGCGGCGGCATGGGTGATCATCCGACCGGTAGTTCTGCTTCGGCGGCAGTTTGCGCTGCGCTCTTTAGTCGCGAGCGCACCGGAAAAGGTCAATTAGTTTCAACCTCGCTTGTTCGTCAAGGCGTCTACACGATCGGTTTCGATCTTTCGATCACACTTGGATGGGGCGATCACATCGGCATCGGTGCACGCGAAACCATGGGTAATCCATCCATGAACAACTACACGTGTGGCGACGGGAAAATGATTTGGCTCATCGGTCAAGAAGCCCATCGCCATTGGCCACCGCTGTGTCGAGTTGTCGGGCATCCCGAATGGCTTGAGGACGGTCCGTACGCAACGCCGCTTGGTCGTCGCGACAATGCGCGCGAACTCATCGCCGAACTCGACGCCATCTTCGCAACAAAGTCTCGAGATGAATGGGCAGTCATCTTTGACACCGAGCCCGACATGTTCTGGGCACCGGTAAATGAGATTGATGATGTGCTTATCGATGAGCAAATCCACGCTGCAGGTGCCTTTATCGAAGTTCCGGAAGCGAATGGTTCAGCGATGCGAATTGCCAGTCCTTCGGATTTCTACGGAACTCCTTGGCAAGCTCGTTCGGGAGCACCCGAACTCGGCCAACACACTCGTGAGGTGTTGGCATCAATGGGTCGTTCAGAAGCGGAAATCGATGCATTGTTCGAAGCGGGCACGGTGGCATGAGCGTCACCGGTTATGACGTTCGGTTGCGTCCGGCCCAGCCGGCGACACCCGCCGGTGATGCATTCACGATTCATCGTTCCGATATCGGAAACGGTCTTGAACTCGCTTATGTCCGTGAAGGTGTCGGCGGATATCCGCTCCTTCTGGTTCACGGCTATCCGGAAACGAAGCGCATTTGGTGGCGCAATATCGAGGCGCTTGTTGCCGCTGGTTTCGAGGTCATCGTTCCCGACCTTCGGGGACATGGCGATTCAGATCTCTCGGAATCCGATACGTACGATCTCGTCACCTACAGCCGCGATCTGTATGCGCTAGTGCATGACGTTCTTGGTCATGAACACGTTGGCGTGATCGGTGGAGACGTCGGCGGCGTTGTAGCCGTCGACATGGTGCATCGATTCGAAGGTTTCGTTGACGCACTGTGCTTCTTCGACACGGTGCCGCCAATGGTGATCGACGCGTACGTTGCCGCTGGCATCGACATCGGTTCGATCAAAGCAATCGCCGATGGACCCACTGGCGATTACCGCCGTCGCCAAGGTGGTGAGCCCGATGAGTTGGCCGCGGAATTGAATTCGCCGGCGTTACGTCGAGCGTGGGTTGCTGCGATGTACGGCCCTCGTTTGTGGGCATCACCAGGCACGTTCAGCGACGCCGACATCGATTTCATGACTGAGCCTTGGGCTGATGAGGCTCGACTTCGAGCTGGATGGGCGGTCTATCAACTTGGGTACGGACGCACAGCGGAGGAGTTTCCGATCCTCGACCGTGCGGTCGACGTGCCGACTCTTCTCTTTTATGGTGCCGACGATCAGGTTGTAGGCCCCGATTTCCTTCACTGCTGTGAAGTTGCGTTTACAAATCGCGTAGGTCCGCTGGTGCTTGCGGGCGCCGGACATTTCTTGCAGTGGGAGCGGGCAGACATTTTCAATCCGACAGTGTCGATGTTCTTTCACTCAATTGCATCGAAGGTGTGATCATGGCTTCGTCAGAAATGCTTGACCCCCAGACCCCGATTGTCATAAGCGCTGCAGAGCTTGTGCACCGCGATGGACCCGGCTTTGTGATGACATCTGCGACCGATCTCATGATTGAAGCTGTTCAAGCCGCGTTGGGAGCAACCGGTGCGGCCGGGTCGCTGGGTGAGCTGACGGGAGCGGTCTTCGTTCCTCATGGAACCTGGTCGGAAAGTGATCCTGGTCGAGCCATCGCCGTTGCTGTTGGTGCTCCGAATGCCCGAAGCATCAGAAGCGAACTTGGTGTTCTGCAGCAATCATTACTTGCCAGAGCAGCAACCGATGTTCGTTCAGGAGTTGTTGACGTTGCCATAGTCGTGGGCGGAGAAAACCGCTGGTCCGGCGTAATCGCTGGAAAGTCTGGAAGCGCCGTTCCCGACGCGCCGGCAGCTGCCCGTTCATCGGAACCCGACGAAGTCATTGCTCCGAAGGAAATGGTGATTTCGCAGATCGAGATCGAGCGCAACCTCACGACTGCTGCTCATCAATACGCAATTATCGAATCTGCGCTGCGTCATCACCTTGGCCGCTCGAACCGGGCCCATCAGCGCGAACTCGGAGATCTATGGGCACGGTTTGCTCAGATCGCCGCGCACGCACCCGCCGGCTGGGATGACCGCGCATTGACATCAGACGAGATCGCGTTCGAATCTGAATCGAATCGGATGATCGCAGCGCCGTATCCGAAATGGCTGATTTCACAGTGGAATGTCGATCAGGCTGCGGCACTCATCTTCACCACCGTCGGAACGGCGAGTCGTCTCGGTCTCGACGAATCGACATGGGTGTTCCCCCTCGCAATGGTCGAATCCAACGCAGTCATTCCGCTTCCCGAACGCGCTGATGTCCATCGCTGGCCGGCATCTCAGCTCGTAGCGAGGATTGCACTTGAGTCATCTCGCGTCACCATCGATGAAATCGGACCTGTCGATCTCTATAGCTGCTTCCCAGCAGCAGTAGAAGTACAAGCTCGAGAGATTGGTTTCTCAATCGATCGTGACCTCACCCTCACTGGCGGTATGACATTTGGTGGCGGGCCGTTCAATAACTACGTGCTGCAAGGTGCAGCGGCGATGGTGCGTCGCTTGCAGGAACTTCCCGACGCAACGTTTGGCATGACAAGTGCAGTGAGTGGCCTTCTCACAAAGCCGGCAGTGACGGTCTGGTCAAACCGCGAACCACGGACACCGTTTGTGTCGCTCGATGTCAGCGAAGAAGCCGAACGAGCAACCGAACGGCGACTGGTGGATCTCGACCTCACCGGCGCTGGGGTGGTTGTGGGAGCCACGGTTCTACCCAGTAGCGATGGCCAGCTCACAACGGTGGCTCTGGTTGAGGTCGATGAGGTTCGAACGGTCGTTCAGAGTCACGATTCTGGGGTCGGCCAAACGTTTATGGATTCGGACCCGGTCGGCCTCTCGGTCATCATTGGTGATCCTGGGGAATTTACGCTGGCTTAGACAGAGCGGTCCTTGAGTGCGGCGCCCTGGTTGTGATCGTGACAAACTGACGATCCGTCAGATTCCCGGCGAGTGCCGGGGCGACGCCCAGGAGGCCCCCATGGAAATCCCCCGCATTATCTCGGTCGATGATCATGTCGTAGAGCCCCCCGACCTGTGGTCGTCGCGCCTCCCCGAGAAGTACCGCGAACGAGGCCCGCGTGTCCTTCGCAAGAAGGTGAAGATGGGAATCATCGGGGGAGTGTTCTCCTTCGAAGTCAGTGAAGACGATGGCGTCGATTGCGACGTCTGGTACTACGACGATCTCGTCTACCCGTTCACTCGCCTTTCAGCCGCCGTCGGCGCTGAGGTTGTGCAGAACGAGCCATGCACGTTCGATGACATCCTTCCGGGTTGTTACGACCAAACCGCGCGCCTTGCGGACATGGACGCCAATCATGTCGAGGCATCAATTTGTTTCCCGAATATCCTTCCGCGATTTTGCGGTCAGACGTTTCTTGAACGCGAAGACAAAGAACTCGCGATGGCGTGCATCACCGTTTACAACGACTGGATGATCGACGAATGGTGCGCGGGTGCTGGTTATGGCCGCCTCATTCCGATGACAATTGTTCCTCTTTGGGACGTTGAACTCGCCGCAAAAGAAATTCATCGTTGTGCTGCGAAGGGCAGTCACAGCATCACCTTTAGTGAAAGCCCTGTTCCGCTTGGTTTGCCATCGGTTCATTCGGGTTATTGGGACCCAATGTTCGCGGCGTGCGTCGAGACCGACACCGTCGTCAATATGCACATCGGTTCTTCGTCAAAGATGCCTTCGACTGCTCCCGATGCACCATTCATCATCTCTTCGGTATTGACCTTCCAAAATGCGATGGGCTCGGTGCTCGACTACGTCTTTGGTGGCGTCTTTGAACGGTTCCCCGATCTGCGCGTTGCGTACTCGGAAGGACAAGCCGGATGGCTTCCCTACATTCTTGAGCGCGCTGACAAATTGTGGGAAGAGCGCCTTCTCGACAGAACCGGATTTGGCTCGAATCTGACCGTCCCGCCTTCGACCTACATGAAGCAGAACGTTTGGTACTGCGTGTTTGACGATGAAACGGCAATGGCGAATCGTGACGTCATCGGTATCGATCGGCTCACATTCGAAGTTGACTACCCACATGCTGACTCGACGTTCCCACACACCAAAGAGGTTGCGGAACGAATGGCAGCCAAAGCCGGCTTCAACGACTTTGAGGCGCATCGCTTCTTCCGTGGAAACGCTATTGAGCTTTACAAGCTCGACAAGTACTACGGCATTACGAAATAGCGATTGATGGCTGATCTGCAGAGTGAACCCGGCCTGCTTTCGGGCCGGGTTGCACTGGTCTCCGGCGCGGGCCCCGGCCTCGGTCGGGTCGCGGCGATCGAACTTGCGCGTCACGGTGCCGATATTTCCCTCGGCGCTCGTAGCTCCGAAACGCTCGCGGCGGTTGCCACGGAGATCGAGGCGATGGGTAGGCGTGTTACGTGGCGCCCGACCGACATCACGTCGGCGGACGACTGTCGCGCCCTCGTTGAACAGACGGTGACTGAGCTTGGTCGCCTCGACACGTTGGTGAACAACGCCTTTTTGGGGGGTAGCGGCAATCTGTTCGCTGACACGTTCACCTCGAACGAAGACGACATTTGGCATCGATCGATGGATACGAATCTGTTTGGTTCGCTCAACATGACGAGAGCCGCGATCGAACCCATGAAGCGCCAAGGCGAAGGCAGCATCGTGATGGTCGGAACGATGGCGGTGCGTGAGGTGAAGCCGAATCAGGGGCCGTACGCGATTTCCAAAGCTGCCCTCTTGCAGGCAACCCGAACGCTCTCGACCGAACTCGGACGTGACGGAATCAGGGTGAACATGGTGCTGCCCGGTTATATCCGTGGCGCTGCAGTCGACGGTTGGATTCACCGCCAGGCCGAGGAACGGGGAGTATCGGTGGAGGAGATCGAGGCCGATCTCGCCTCGACCACCGCACTTGGTTCGATTCCCACCGAAGCAGAAATCTCGGGAACGATCGTGTGGCTGGCGAGTGATCTGGCTCGGCCGGTCACGGGCCAGGCCATCGACGTCAATGCCGGTCAGTGGATGTAGTTCGGCCTGAACGCCGCTACTAGCCTGCGCTTCCTAGTTCATCATTCAATGAGGGGGAAGCCATGTCAGACAAACGACTGCTCGATCGAGTTGCAGTAATTACCGGTGGGGGTGACGGGATCGGTCGTGGAATCGCTCGGCGCTTTGCTCAAGAAGGCGCCCGAGTTGTTGTCGCCGACATCAATGTCGAAACCGGGCCGATAGTGGCTCAAGAACTTCAGGACGAGTTTGGGGTCGAAGCATTCTTCCTTCAGACAGATGCAACGAAAGAAGAAGACAACCGCCGCATGGTGCGAGAAGCTGTTGCGCGCTGGGGCACCGTTGACATCCTCGTTAACAATGCTTGGGGTGGCGATCAGGCTGGTCTTCAGCGTGTTGACAAGATGCCCGATGATGCCATGGACCACGCGTGGCACATGAATGTGATGGGTCCGTTGTGGGCGATGAAGGAATCTTTCTCTCACATGCGAGCGCAAGGCAAAGGCCGCATCATCAATATTTGTTCGCTCAACGGCGTGAATGCGCATATGGGTAGCGTTCATTACAACTCGACAAAAGAAGCGCTGCGTTCGATCACTCGTACGGCCGCTCGCGAATGGGCAAGCTTTGGCATCACGGCCAATGTGATCTGCCCTGCAGCAAAAACAACTGCGTTTCGCATGTTCGAACAGATGGCACCGCAGGTGGCTGCAGAATCGGAAGCGGCAAACCCAATGGGACATCTGGGCGATCCGGAAACGGAAATCGCTCCGGTTGCATTCTTCCTTGCTAGTGATGATTCCGCTTACATCACTGGCAACACGTTGTTCGCTGATGGCGGCAGTCACATCAATGGCGCAGTGTGGGTTCCCGACCTCAGCGACTGACCTCTTCTTCTTTTTCTGATCGACGCAGGCGCGTCTCGAAAGGTGCAACATGAAAATCGGACTTGTATGGGGTTACTGGCCCGCTCAACCTCCCAAGGATTTCGTCGAGATCACTCAGGAAGCGGAGAAGGTTGGTTTTAATTCGGTATGGACCGCGGAATCTTGGGGTTCAGACGCGTTCACGCCACTTACGTGGCTTGCTGCACATACCTCAACGATCAAACTCGGAACCGGGGTCGTGCAGTTGTCGGCTCGAACCCCTGTTGCCACGGCGATGGCGGCGATGACGCTTGATCACCTTTCGAATGGTCGAGTCATTCTTGGTCTTGGCGTGTCTGGCCCTCAGGTTGTCGAAGGCTGGTATGGCCGTCCTTCGAATAAGCCGCTCGCTCGTACGCGTGAATACATCGACATCGTTCGCAAAGCGTTGCTTCGTGAAGGACCGCTTGAGAACGACGGCGAGTTTTATCCGATGCCCTACCGCGGCGAAGGTTCGGTCGGGCTCGGCAAACCGTTGAAGATCATGACCCACCCGCTGCGCTCCGAGATTCCGATTTATCTCGGTGCCGAAGGGCCAAAGAACGTCACCCAAACGGCCGAGATTGCCGATGGTTGGCTCCCGCTTTACTACTCGCCCTTCCGCCAAGACGTGTACGCCGATCAACTCGCAGCGGCCAAAGAAGGGTTCGGCATTAGTTCGCTCGTTACTTTCAACGTGACCGACGATGTTGCGACAGGACTTTGGCCAGTTAAGGCAACACTTGGCTTTTACATCGGCGGCATGGGGGCCAAGGGCCAGAACTACCACACGAAACTCATGGCTCGGATGGGATTCGAAGAAGAGGCCTACAAGATTCAAGATCTTTTCTTCGCGGGCAAGCGAGAAGAAGCGATCGCTGCTGTCCCTGACGACTTTGCCGATGAGATCTCCCTTGTTGGTCCTGCGTCGCGAATCAAGGAACGACTTGAGCACTGGCGCAACTCGCCTATTACGGAACTTCTGATTTCTGCGCGGAGCCCAGAGGCGCTTCGTCAGGCAGCGGAACTCGTGAACGGTTGAATCTGAGTTTTTCTGCGCATTCCTGTTTTTGGTTTCCCCTTCACCACCGTTACTCGGAGTCTTGATGTCCTCGTACAACCTCGGCGATCTAATCGAACTCGTCGCTGCCACAAATCCTGATCGTCTCGCCGTCGTCGGTGGCGCAACTCGCTACACCTTTGGCGATTTCGACAAACGCACCAATCAGGTGGCCCAGATGTTGATCGGGTTGGGTTGTGAACCTGGTTCAAAGATCGCCGTATACGCATGGAATCGAGTTGAGTGGGCCGAGTTGTTCTTCGGATCATTCAAAGCGCGCGTCGTTCCGATCAATGTGAACTATCGCTATGTCGCTCACGAACTCGAGTACCTGTTCGACAACTCAGATAGCGAAGTCGTTATCTTCGAGCGCGGATTTATGCCTGTCATCGATGAAATCCGTTCGAAGCTCACAAAAGTCCGCACGTTTGTGGTGATGGAAGATGGTTCGGACCATCCCACGCCATGGGCGCAGTCGTACGACGAACTTGTCAACGCGCAATCCGACGCAGCGTTTAAAAATGGGCGAACTGGCGACGACCTGTACTTCCTCTACACCGGTGGAACCACAGGAATGCCCAAGGGTGTGATGTGGCGCCACGAAGACATCTTCTTCGCCGCGCTCAGTAGCGCACTTGGTGCTCGCATCACCTCGCCCGAAGAAATTGGTGAGCGTTCGCTTCCTGCGGACTTTGCCCTGCCAAGCCTCATCATCGCCCCGCTAATGCACGGTGCCGCGCAATGGGGAATGTGCAACATGTTGTTCGCCGGTGGTCCGGTTGTGCTTTACACCGGCCATGGGTTTGATGCGCACGAAATCTGGTCGATCGCCGAGCGAGAAAAATGCATGGGTCTCACGTTGGTTGGCGATGCCATGGGTCGCCCCCTCGCCGACGCGCTCGTCGATGGGAAACGCACATGGGATCTTTCCGGTGTGTTCCGTATTGGCTCTGGTGGTGGAGTCTTCTCTCCAGCGGTTCAGCAAGCACTGAAAGATGCGCTACCGCACATCACGGTGATGGATAGTTACGGAGCATCCGAAACGGGAGCGGGCGGCATGTCAGTCGAAGGTGGCGCCCGAAGGTTCCAGGTTTCCGACGGGCTTCAGGTGCTCGACGAGAACATGATTCCGATTCCGGCGGGCTCGGAAAAAATCGGTCAACTCGCCCGATCTGGTTACATCCCGATGGGTTATTACAAGGACGAAGAAAAGACAGCAAAGACCTTCCCGACCGATGCCACAGGAAAGCGGTGGTCAATTCCGGGCGACTCTGCATCTGTTGATGCCGATGGCATCGTGACGCTGCTTGGTCGTGGCTCGCAATGCATCAATACCGGTGGCGAAAAGGTCTACCCCGAAGAGGTTGAAGAAGCCTTGAAGGAACACCCCGAGGTCTACGACGCACTTGTGGTCGGACTTCCGGACGATCGCTGGGGCGAACGAGTCGTGGCGGTTGTTCAGCCGCGTGAAGGTACGAACCCGACACTCGAGGAGTTGTCCTCGCACTGCCGTAATTTCATTGCGGGCTACAAAGTTCCGCGAGCGATCACGTATGTTGATCAGGTGAAGCGGTCGCCCTCGGGTAAGGCCGACTATCGCTGGGCCAAGGAAGCCGCGACCGCCGGAGCTGCAGAAGCATGAGTGTTGATCTGGGACTTAGTCCCGACCAGGAATCCATCGCCGAACTGTTCAATGGTTTCTTCAGCAATGAAGCCCCACCAGCAGTGGCTCGCGCTGCGGAACCACTCGGATTCGATCGCGAACTTTGGAACAAGGTGATCGAACTTGGCGCTCCCGGAATGGGTTGTGCAGTCGAGATCGGTGGCGGCGGTGCATCACTCAGTGATCTCGTGGTTGTCGCCGAAACGGTCGGTCGCTCAATCGCTCCGATTCCTCTGATCGATCACCTCGCTGCCCTTAGCGTTCTCACTGAATCTGACCTTGTCGCCGGTGAAGCAATTGCTGCTGTTGCCGTTCGCCCTGCTGACGCGAACGGCATCTGGTCATTGGTGCCTGCTGGCGCAGTTGCAGATGTGGTGATTGGTGTCGACGGTGATGAAACCATTGTTGTTCGTTCGGCGCCACCAATGTCTGGGCCCCGCAATCATGGCTCGATGCCCCTTGCCGATCGTTCGGCTCGTGAAGGCACACGCACGATTCTCGGTCCGGCCTCACTCTTCGAAGTCGTGCTCGATCGGTGGAAGTTGCTGACCGCCGCCGCACTCGTTGGTATTGCCGAGACCGCAAAGGAACTTGGCGTCGCTTATGTAAAAGAGCGCGAGCAGTTCGGCGTGCCAGTCGGTTCGTTCCAGGCCGTGCAGCATGGTCTTGCCGATCTTCCAGTCGCAATCGATGGCGGACGACTTCTCACGCACAAAGCGGCGTGGGCCCTCGACAATGTCACCGACGGTCTCATTGATTGGGCCAACAACGAGATCACCGACGGTTCGACTCTCGCCACGATGGCGTTTCTTTTTGCGGCTGATAGTGCGGTAATGGCTACCGATCGGAGCTTGCACTATCACGGCGGTTACGGATTCGCCGAGGAATACGACATTCAGATGTATTACCGACGGGCTCGCGGTTGGTCGCTGATTCTTGGTGACTCGACAAGCGTCGGTCTGTCCCTGGCCGATCTTCTTTTCGGAACCGTGGAGGGCTGACATGGACTTCGCACTTTCTTCAGATGTCGTGGAATTCCGCGATGAGATTCGCAGCATTATTCGCGAGTTCGTAACTCCGGAAGTCGCCGCTCGCATGCATACGACGGGTGTGTTTGATGCACCCGAACTCAATCTCGAACTTGGCCGACGCGGCATCCTTGAACGGGCCTGTCCTGGTCTTGGCAAGGGCGATCCCATCGAGATGTACGTGATGTTCAACGAACTCGAAAAAGCCGGGGCGCCTTACGACGGTCTTGCTGTTGCGCTCATGATCGCTGCCGTTGTGAACAAGCTCGGCACCGACGAACAGAAGGAACGCATTATCCCTTCGATCATTTCCGGCGAAGCGCTGGTGTGTATGGGCTATTCCGAAGCTGACTTCGGTTCTGACCTTGCATCTATCAAAACCCGCGCCATCAAAGACGGCGATGAATGGGTCATCAACGGTTCAAAAATGTGGACCACCTTGGCGCAGGTTGCCGAGTGGCTCATCTTGCTTACTCGCACCGATCTCGACCTTCCGAAGCACAAGGGCCTCACGATGTTCATGCTGCCGATGAACACTCCTGGAATCACGGTTGAGCCAGTGCACACACTCGGCACCGAAATCACCAATGCCACGTGGTACGACGATGTGCGCGTTGGTGACGAAGCAGTTCTTGGCGACGAAAACGGCGGTTGGCGAACCATGACCACCGTGCTCGCGTTTGAGCGCGGCGTTATGGGCGGAACGAATGCCGGTGTTCCACTTCTTCGTCATTTCCATGAATGGGCTGTTGCCAACGGGGTATTCAACGAACCCACCACCCGTGAACGTATGGCGCGCTCGATCATTGATATGCAGGTCGCCACGTTGCTGACCATGCGGTCAGCATGGATCGCCGCTTCTGGGGGTATGCCTGGTCTTGAAGGTTCGATGACCAAAGTGTTTGCGGTCGAGGCCTACCAGCGCGCGTCTCGCTGGACCCAAGCCACCGCTGGTCCGGCCGGGCTCCTCCAGTTCCATGAAGAAGGGGCTGCGGGCGAAGGATTCGTTGAATACGACGCTCGCCACTCGCCGGTGATGTCGATCTACGGCGGTACGACCGAGATCAATCGGAACAACATCGCCGAGCGTCATTTGGGGCTTCCAAAATCCCGCTGACCTGTGGCAGAAAATCTGCTCCCCGACATTGCCTCATCTCTGTAACAGCGATACGGTGACTGCAGTCACTCACGCCGATGACCGGTGTGGAATTCCAGGGGGCAACGTTGAGCAACGACGAGCGGTACATCGTTATTTCGGCCGATGGGCATGCTGGGGGAAATATTCCTGACTATCGCCCGTATCTCGAGTCTAAGTGGCACGAAGAGTTCGACGTGTGGGCGGCCGAGTACGAAAATCCTTACGAAGATCTTGAAGGCGATCTTGGTGCTCGCAATTGGGACTCCGCGCGTCGTATGGCCGATCTCGAAGCCGATGGCCAAGCCGCAGAAATCATTTACCCCAACACCATTCCGCCGTTCTATCCGAAGACATCGCTGACTGCGCAACCTCCGGCGGTGACGCAAGCCGATGCCGATCGTCGTTGGGCCGGACTTCAAGCACACAACCGCTGGCTTGCGGACTTCTGTGACGACTATCCCGGTCGCCGCGCCGGAGTGGTGCAGATCAACCTGTTCGACGTTGAAAATTCTGTGAAAGAAATTCGCTGGGCTCATGAACATGGCCTTACCGGTGGCGTGCTGCTTCCCGGAACACCACCAGGTAGCGGTCTCAATCAACTCCACCACGCGAGTTATGAACCGATTTGGCAAGCATGCGAGGAACTCGGGATGGCGGTGAACCATCACACTGGTTCGGCCGCACCGCCTATGGGTCCCGACCCCGAAGACACCATCACGTTCTTGCTTGAGGTGTCTTGGTACGCACACCGCGCGTTTTACCAACTGATTCTTGGTGGAGCCCTTGAGCGTCACCCGAATTTGCAGCTTGTATTTACTGAGCAGGGCACAGCATGGGTTCCGGATGAACTCGCACGCCTCGATTACTTCTTCAATCGCATGCGCTCTTCGAGTGGTTCGCAGGAGCAGGTGTGGGGCGCTGAAGTGATGGCCAAGTTGTCCCTCCAGCCGAGCGAATACTGGGCTCGCCAGTGTCACGTTGGAGCAAGTTTCATTCGTCCGATGGAAATGGGTTTGCGTCATCAGGTCGGTGTCGATCGCATCATGTGGGGATCGGACTACCCCCACAAGGAAGCAAGTTCACCGTATTCACGTGAAGCCATCGCTTTGGCATTTGAAGGTGTGCCGAAGAATGAAGCCGAAAAGATGCTGTCTCTGAATGCTGCGAAGTTGTATGGCTTCGACCTGAACTTCTTGCGACCGATTGCCGATCGCATCGGACCGAAGGTCGATGACGTATTCGCTGGCCTTCCGCCACGTTCTGTACCTATTGACGCAAATATGTGTCCTGCATTCGCAGGCTACGAGTTCGCAACTGACTGAGTTAGGGGAGACCAATGAAGCCTGAAGATTTTGCTGACAACGATCCATACCTGATCATCGCCGCAGACAGCCATGCTGGTTTGCCGACGAATGACTATCGCCCATATCTCGAGAAGAAGTACCACGATCAACTCGATGTGTTCCTTCTTGAGCAGAAAGAACTCATCGAAGCATCAACACGACTCGGCGTGCGCGACGACAAGTACGCCAAGAAGTGGTTTGAAGAACACGACGAGGAACTCGCTGGTGGCTGGGACGCCATCAAGCGCGATCAAACACTCGATGGTGACGGTGTTGCCGCCGAGGTCGTGTATCCCGATGCCGACGCGGTCGAAAGCCGCACCGCTGTTCCGTTCGGTGCGGGTCTCGGCCTTTCCGGCGATCTCGATCCCGAACTTGGTCTCGCCGGAGCCAAGGCGCATAACCGTTGGCTCGTCGACCTGTGCTCGACAAATCCTGATCGTCGTTGTGGCGTTGCGCTTGTTCCGATCACCGGTCCGGTTGAAGACGCGCTTGCCGAAATTAAGTGGGCGAAGGAACACGGCCTTGGAGCCATCATGATCCCGGCGCGTTGGTGTAACCAAACGCCGTATCACGATCGTCGCTATGACCCGATCTGGGCCTTGTGCGAGGAATACAACATGCCGATCGTCACCCACTCAGGTTCGGCTCCGCGCGAAGAGTACGGTGACCTTCTTGGCATCTATGTCACTGAGGTCACCTGGTGGCCAGCACGTCCCATGTGGTTCATGTTGTGGTCCGGCGTTTTCGAGCGCTTCCCAAATCTCAAGTTCTGCGCAACCGAAGGTGGTTGCTGGTGGTTGCCGCAACTGTTGTGGTTCTGGGATCGCCTGTGGGCAGGACAGAAGGGTTCCGAGAAGCTCGGCGCCGGCGCATTCGCGGGCAAGGTCGAGATGCTCCCAAGCGAGTACATCGATCGCAACTGCTTCACGGGCCTTGCCAATGTGAAGCGTCGTGAAATGGGTCAGCGCTACGAAATCGGAATCCAGAACATGCTCTGGGGCACCGACTTCCCGCATCCCGAAGGCACTTGGCCGAACACACATGAATGGTTGAAGAAGACCTTCTACGACATCCCGATCGATGAGTCCCGCGTCATGCTCGGGCTCAGCGCCGGCGATGCGTTCAGTTTCGATATGGATGCACTGCGCAAGATTTCCGAAAAGGTTGGCCCCACGCCAACCGACCTCGGTCAGCTTGGCGAAGGTCGCACCGCACAGGACCTGACCGACCGTTGGGCACCGGTCAAAGAAGTTGGCCGTCACTGGCTGACCGGTCATGACTTCCCGCTCATCGCTCAGTAGCTAAAGGTGAGCGCAGCATCTCGAGTTCGTAGTGAACCGGTCGACCGCGATGGTCGACCGGTTACTGCCGACGAGATTCTTGAGGTAGCCGGCAACATCGTGGAACGTCACGGAGTCGACGCGTTAACGATGCGTCGACTCTCCGACGATCTCGGAGTCGCGGTTACCTCGGTGTATTGGCATGTCGGTAATCGAGATGCAGTCCTTGATGGACTTGTCGATCGTCTTCTTGATCGGATGGAAACCATTCGCGCTGTTGGCGATACTCCGGTCGAGCGCGTGGCCTCTTTGGCTCGTGAGTTGCGATCAACCCTTCTGGAACGTCAGCACCTTGTCGGTCTCGCCCATGAGCGTGACCGATCGCCGGCGATGTTCCTGCCCGTGCAGCAGGCTCTCGCTGCCGAACTCGCATCGGTTGGTAAACATGGCGCCGAAGCGGCTCTGATGCTTCGGGCGTTGCAGGTGCACGTCATTTCATCAGTGCTTATGGATCGTGCCGCTGCTCGAAATGCCAGCCACGGAACTGTCGATCCCGATCTTTGGCCAGCAAATTTCATTGACCGCGAACTCGTCGCGGCATTAGCGGACCCAGCGGCATACGACACGGTCTTTGAATTCGGCTTGATCGCACTTCTCGGCGGTCTCGGAGTGAACGACTAGCGCCTGACAACGAATGGTTTGACGCGACTATCGTCCGGCCATGGCTGACAACGCAGAAGAATTCCAAGCCACTGAAACTCCGTGGCGTCGTGACCCATCAGAACTGACGGGGCGACTCACCGATTGGGTCGTAAGCGCATTCGGTGAAGGTTCAATCGTGACCAACGTGGTTGCGCCAGATAACGGCATGTCGAGTGAAAGTTGTTTGTTCGACGTAACGCTCGATGGCGTCACTACTCAGTACGTCGCGCGTATGGCGCCGCTTCCTCATGTGATTCCGGTTTTCGAGAGTTATGACATTGAGCTTCAAGCCAAGGCCATGAATGTCGTCCGCGCCAACACCAATGTTCCGGTTCCCGAAGTAACCCACGTTGAACTGGATCCTGCAGTCCTCGACACGCCGTTTCTCGTTATGAAGCGAATGCCTGGTGGCGCTCCGACCGACATGCCGCCCTATGTCTTTGGTGGGTGGGTGATCGATCTTTCTGATGATGAGCGCGAACTCATGCAACGCAATGCTGTTCAAACGCTTGTTGATCTTCACGAACTTCGACCCGATAACACCGATCTCGCGTTCCTTGCTCGTCCCGACAAGGGCGAGTCGGCACTCGATCAACATCTTGGCCACGAGCGAGGGTATTACGAATGGGCTCGTGGCGATATCCACTATCCGCTGATCGAACGGACCTTTGAATGGCTTGAGGCGAATCGGCCAACGCTCGTCAATCCAACGGTTCTCAACTGGGGCGATGCGCGTATTGGCAACATGCTGTGGCAAGGACCAACACCCACGGCCGTCCTTGACTGGGAGATGGCCTGTCTTGGCCCTGCGGAAGTCGATCTTGCATGGATGATTTTCCTGCACGCGTTCTTTCAGAACATGGCTGTGACCTACGCAATGCCCGGCCTTCCCAATTTCATGCGGCGGTCGGAGATGGCGGCGCTCTATACCGAATTGAGTGGTCGTTCGGTGGAAGCCCTCGAGTGGTTCGAGGTTTTCGCGGCCCTTCGGTTCGCCACCGTGTCGGTACGAACCACAACTCGCGGGGTTTCATACGGGCAGATGTCGGCGCCGGCCGAGCCTGATGACGTCATCATGTTCCGCGGTCTGCTCGAACAGATGCTTGATGGCACTTACTGGGACGGGCGATAGTCGGCCGGAGCTAGAGGAGCTCCAGACGACCCAAACGTGTCATCCGTCACATCAAGGGCGGGATCGCGCTACGGTTCGCGCCGTGAGTCGTGTGGATGACCTTCGCAAACTTGATCAGGCTCTTTTGCGTATCAACCGAATCTCGACCGGGCGGGTGGCGTCACGGACCCGATCGGAGCGTTCGGGCGTGATGTTGTCCCGTCCTGCGATTTCGATGCTGGGAACTCTCCAGTCCTCGGGGCCAGTCCGGCTTTCTTCGTTGGCTCGCCTCACCGGCCTTGAAGCCCCGTTGATCAGTCGCGAGATCAAGGAACTGAGCGATGAGGGGTATGTCGTTCGGGCATCGGATCCCACTGACGGGCGAGCAGGAATCGTCGAACTCTCGTCGAAGGGTCACGATGCTTGGAAGCGCAATCGTCACGCGGCCGATGACATCAACGCAGAAACATTTGCGGACTGGTCCGCTGAGGATCTACGCACGCTTCGGGTGTTGCTCGAACGGGCTGCTCGGGATGTCGTGAACGGGTCGGCTCACGTTGAGCGCGCCGATCGCGCCAGCTGATTTCGATTCAGCCGACATCAGCAAGAGTCGTCGCCTACATTCCCGTCATGACTGATGCTTCTTGGGACACTGCCGACCTCAACCGACCGGTGTATGCCGCTGATCTGATTATCAACGCGCTGAACCGCACCCCGGACAATCCGGCGGTGAACATCATCGGTCAGCGTGAGATGACCGCTCGCGAAATGAGCGCGATGGTTAGCCGCTATTCGCAGGCACTGGCATCTAAAGGTTTGACGCAGGGCAAGCAGTTGTCGGTTCTCGCTTTAAACCGACCGGAAGTGCTCTTCAACATGGCGGCGAACCAGATCAACGCCACGCGTTCGACGCCGTTGCACCCGATGGGTTCGGTCGATGATCAGGCTTATGTGTTGTCTGACTGTGGGGCCGAAGCACTTGTCTTTGATCCGGACAATTTCACTGATCGGGCGCGTGAACTCGCTGAGCGTGTTCCCACGATCAAGCACTTCCTCTCCCTCGGTCCATGTGAATTCGGCGAGGATCTCGACGTACTCGCGATGACGTTTGAACCGAAACCACTCGTTGCTCCGCATGTTCAGGCAGAGGACCTCGCGGGCATCTCCTACTCAGGGGGAACGACAGGAAAACCCAAAGGAATCATGAGTAGCTATCGCGGCGGCGCTGCGATGGTTCAGATTCAAATGTCCGAATGGCAGTGGCCGGAAGAAGTGCGGTTCCTGATCTGCACGCCACTTTCGCATGCAGGCGCAGCGTTTTTCACGCCCACACTGCTCAAGGGTGGTTCACTCACCGTTCTTCCAGGTTTTGATCCTGAGAAGTTCATGCAGACAGTGCAGGACCATCGCATCACCGCCACGATGTTGGTGCCGACGATGATCTATGTACTTCTTGATCATCCCAAGTTCGATCAGTACGACCTGTCGAGTCTTGAAACCATTTTCTACGGAGCGTCTGCCATTTCGCCGACGCGCTTGGCCGAAGGTATTCGCCGTATGGGTCCGATCTTCTTCCAGTTCTATGGCCAAGCCGAGTGCCCGATGACGATCACCGTTTTACGCAAAGAAGACCACGACCCCAACAACCTCGAACGTTTGGCCAGTTGTGGGCGCCCCGTGCCGTGGTTGCACGTCGCGCTTCTCGATGACGACGGCAACGTGGTGCCACACGGCGAACCTGGTGAAATCTGTGTGCGGGGTCCGCTCAATATGAAGGGGTACCTCGGAAAGCCCGAACAAACGGCTGAGGCCTTTCAGCATGGATGGCTCCACACTGGCGATGTGGCACGAGCCGATGATGAAGGGTTCCTCTACATCGTCGATCGCAAAAAGGACATGATCATCACTGGTGGCTTCAACGTTTACCCACGTGAAGTTGAAGATGTCATCTCTACCCACCCTGCAGTTTCTGCGGTAGCGGTGATTGGTGTTCCCGATGAGCGTTGGGGCGAGTCGGTCAAGGCGGTTGTTGTTGTTCGTCCTGGTGAGTCGGTCGACGCTGAAGAACTCATCGCATTGGTGAAGGAAGCAAAGGGTTCCGTGCAGGCACCAAAGACCGTGGACTTCATCGACGCCATCCCGTTGAGTGCACTCGGCAAACCCGACAAGAAGACACTCCGTGCGCAGTACTGGGGTGACGGCGGCCGGCAGGTGAACTGACCTTCGGGGCCTTCCAGGTCTCTCGCAGTTCCGGCGAAATAGTTCACAGAGGAAACTTTCTCTGGGGGTTGTCTGCCGGTAATGTCGTCGGTTCATCGCCCAGCCCCAAGGTCCGATTCGGAACACTAAGGTGGCGTGGGTCACAGTTTGATAACAATTCGCAGCAACGTTCCTCATCGGGGACGAGGGGGCACAGAGTGCAGACATTCCTGCAATACACAATCTTGGGTCTTGCTCTTGGTGGCGCCTATTTCATCGCCGCATCCGGTCTTGTTGTGACTTACACGACCTCGGGCATCTTCAACTTCGCCCAGGGCGCAATCGCGATGCTCGCGGTCTTCACCTACTGGCAGTTCCGGTGGGGATGGGGATGGCCGGCCCCTCTGGCCCTACTCATGGTGCTCGGCATTTTGGCCCCACTTCTGGGAGCGGTTCTCTATCAGGTCGTGATGAAAAATCTTCGTGGCACCTCTGAAGTCACCAAGATCATTGTGTCGATCGGCGTCATGCTCGGCTTGCAGGCGCTGGCAACTTGGGTTTGGAACCCAACCTCAAGTACGCCGCGTCAGTTCCAAAAGTTCTTTGGACCAAACGCATTCGCTCATTTTGGAAGCCTCAGGGTTCCGTGGCACATCATCATTTCGTTCATTATCGCCATCGCCATCGCGGTTGGTATTCGGTTTCTTTTTGTCCGCACCCGTTCTGGTGTTGCTATGCGAGCAGTTGTCGACGATCCGGAGCTCCTGCAGCTCAATGGCGGTCGCCCTGAACGTCTCGCGATGATCTCCTGGGCCGGTGGCTCATTCCTTGCAGCGCTGGCTGGCATCCTCATCCAGCCAATGATCGGTTCGGCCATGAGCGCCGGAGCGCTCACCCTTCTTGTCCTCGATGCATTTGCTGCCGCGATGTTTGGTCGCCTGCGCAGCCTTCCTCGCACCTTTATGGGTGCCCTCATCATTGGTCTCACCACGACCTATGTCGTGGCCTACTTCCCGAGCAAGTGGACCTGGTCGAGTTCATTCCGCAACTCACTGCCGATGATCTTCCTTTTCATCATTCTTCTTGTGCTTCCGCAGGATCGTCTTCGAGGGGCAACGGTTCTCCGGCTTCGTGAACGATTCCGTATGCCTTCAGTGCGTACGGCATGGATTGCTGGGCTCACGATGATGATCGTGGTGTTCTGCCTCAAGGTCATCATGGCCAAGACGGGCGTCAATACGCTGACGCTTGCCCTCACCTTCGCGATTATTGCGTTGTCGTTGGTGCTCCTTACGGGCTTTGCCGGCGAGATCAACCTCGCTGCACTGTCGTTTGGCGCCATCGCTGTCATGGTCGTGTATCACTTCGGAATTTCCGGTACCGGCACTGAGGCGCGCACAACGCTTTGGGGGATCCTTCTCGCCGCGGTGGTGACTGCTCTGGTCGGCGCACTCATTGCATTGCCTGCACTGCGATTGCGGGGCCTTTATTTGGCTCTCGCCACAATGGCATTTGGTGTGTTCATTTCCCGCATGGTGCTTACTGAGCGCTCCGAGAGGGAAATCTTTGGTTTGAAGTTCACGCTGTTCACATCGGGTCAGCTTGCAATTCCACGGCCAAAAATCGGTCCGATTGACTTCAATGGTGAGGACGCGTTCCTTTTCCTTTGTGCAGGGTTATTCGTAGTCATAGGAATCGGCATGGTGTACCTGCGCCACAGCGGGTACGGGCGCCGCTTGACTGCAATGAAAGACAGCCCGGCGGCATCGGCCACACTTGGCATGAGCGTTGTCCGCCTCAAGCTTTCGATTTTTATGATGTCGGCAGCAATCGCCGGAATTGGTGGCGTCATGATGGCAGCGCAGGTCGGCACCGTGAATTCCGATCGCTTCGACATCTTCTTGAGTCTTGCCCTCGCGATGATCACGGTTGTTGGTGGCATTGGCTACGTGTCGGGCGCGTTGTTCGCTGGGATCTTCTTGATCGCATTTATCGAAACGTTGAATCTCATGCTTAAGAAGTTTGCTGTCGATTACTCGAGCCTCGAGGCGATCTTTATGTTCTTCATCTCAGCGGTCACGGTGCTGCCGGCAACGATCGGCATCACCATGGGCAAGAACCCCTCGGGTGCGGTGAGCGACATCGTCGAAGGAATGAATAAGGTCAAGCAGTCCAAGCCTCTCATGATCACAGTCATCGGTCTTGAAGCAGCGATCTGGGCGCTTACCGCTACGGAAGTCATCACCAACTGGCACTTCGTGATCTTGACGTTCGCGAATCTCATCCTCGTGCCGATGGTCGGCGGGAAGTTCCTCATGGCCCGAGCGATGCGGGGTGTTCCAAAACCAGTACCACCTGAACTGATCGGAATCGATCGCCCATTTACCGATGAAGATCTGGCTGCTATGGATCAGGCGCTCAATCTTGATGGCGTTGTGATCCCGAGTTCGACCACCGTGCGAGAGGAGCCGGCAAATGCCTCTGCTTGAAACTATTGGCGTCAAAGTTCGTTTCGGCGGAAACATTGCGCTTGACGATGTTTCGATTTCGGTCGAAGCCGGAAGTGTCACCGGGCTCATTGGCCCCAACGGTGCGGGTAAGACCACGTTATTCAACACGATCACTGGGCTTCAGGCGCTCACTAGTGGGCAGATCCTCTTTAATGACAAAGACGTCACCAAGGAACCACCGCATAAGCGCACTCGTATGGGTCTTGCCCGCACGTTTCAGCGCCTCGAATTGTTTACGACGCTCTCGGTGCGCGACAACATTCGTGTTGCCGGCGAAATCCGTAACCGCTGGAGCCTTCGGACTCCGAAGATGGACGTCAATGCCGAAACCGATCGCATCATCAGCCTGGTCGGGTTGAGCGATGTCGCCGATCGCGAAGTTGGCGAGATTCCGACCGGAAAGGCACGAGTCGTCGAATTGGCCCGTGCCCTCATGATCCAACCGACGCTTGTTCTTCTCGATGAACCTGCTTCTGGCCAGACCGAAGAAGAAACTGGGCAGTTCGGACAACTGTTGCGTGACCTTGCTGGCGAAGGCCTCGGAATCTGCCTTGTTGAGCACGACATGTCGTTAGTCATGCAGGTCTGCGAAACCATTCACGTGCTTGATTTCGGTCGCATGATTGCAAGTGGCTCAGCAGAGTCAGTTCGCAATAATCCGACCGTGATCGATGCCTACCTTGGTGCTCCGGAGAGTGTCGGATGAGCGAAGCCCACTACCACGAAGATCATGGCGCCGTTGACGGAGCACCGTTGGTTGAACTTGTCGACGTGCGCGCTGCGTACGGAACCATTGAAGTGCTCCACGGGGTCAGCCTTTCAGTTCCGCAAGGTTCCGTTGTTGCGCTCCTTGGCCCGAACGGCGCCGGCAAGTCCACGATTCTTAAGGTCATCTCTGGATTGCTGCCGCCCACTTCCGGCGAAGTTCGGCTCGCTGGTCGCATGGTGAATGGCGCTTCAGCTGATGAACTTGCACGCATTGGTTTGTGCACCATTCCCGAAGGTCGCGGAGTGTTTCCGAACCTCAGCGTCCGAGAGAACCTTTGGATGGCGACCATGGCAGGCGTTCCGCTTGCCCAGGTTGAAGAAATCGCTTATGCCCGTTTCCCTCGTCTTGGTGAACGTCGCAAGCAGCTTGCCGGCACATTGTCCGGCGGCGAACAGCAAATGTTGTCGATGGCACGGGCTCTGTCTGTGAATCCATCGGTACTGCTCCTCGACGAATTGTCGATGGGTCTGGCCCCGCTCGTCGTGGCCAACCTCTACGAGATCGTGGCTCAGGTCTCGCAAGAGGGCGTGTCGATCCTGGTGTCCGAGCAGTTTGCTCGGACGGTGTTGGGCATTGCTCAATACGCCGCGATCGTCCTCCACGGGAATATCACCAGAGTGGGTACTCCTGCTGAGCTCGAAGATGAATTGTCCGCTGCCTACCTTGGATCTTGAGACCGGAGAAAAATGGAAACCACTGGTGATCGCATTGAGCAGTTCAAGTCCGAAGTGACGGACCTGAACTTGAAGACTGGTAACCCCAGTCGAGAAAAAACACTTCAGACAATCGGCTTCGTCCTGATGCTCGTCGGCATCATCGGCGGAATCATTTGCTACGTCGGCGCAAAGAACGCGAGCGGCGACGTCGGCATCGCAGCGGCCAAGATTCAAGAACAGATTGTCTTCGCAATCTGGTTCCTGATCCTTACCGTGGTTGGCGCAGCGATGTTCCTCCGCTACGCACTGGCCAGTTTCCTGCGCATGTGGCTTCTTCGTCAGCTCTATGAAGGTCAGGCCAATACTGACCGAATCGTCGACGCAGTCTCTAAGCGCTGATGGGCACCATTGTCGTGACCGGTTCCGGCTCGGGAATCGGTGCTGCGACCGCTGCACGTCTTCGCGCCGATGGCCACACGGTCATTGGTGTCGATCTGCGCGGTGCCGAAATCGAGGCAGACCTTGGTACTCCCGAAGGCCGAAAATCGGCAATCAAGACAGTTGGCGAAGCATGTGGGGGAGTCCTTGACGGAGTCGTGACCTGTGCGGGTATCGCTGGGCTTCCGGGCCGTCCAGCATCGCTTCTCGCGTCGGTGAACTACTTCGGAACGGTCGAGATCATGGTCGGGCTCCGGCCGATGCTGGCCAAGGGCACCAATCCTTCGGCCGTCGCCATCAGTTCAAACTCGACAACGACAGCTCCCGGTTACAGCCTTGCGCTTACCGAGGCATGCCTCGCCGGAGACGAAGATGCCGCACGCATCGAAGCAGACAAGGGCAACTCGATCATTGAGTATGCAGCCACCAAGTTGGCTGTCGCTCGGTGGATTCGTCGTAATGCCATTACCGATGAGTGGGCGGGCGCAGGTATCCGACTCAACGCGATTGCTCCAGGCATGATCGCCACTCCGATGATCGAGGAAGGCGCAACCGACGCGAACCTCAAAGTTCAACTCGACATGTTCAAAGACACGATCGCGCTTGGTCGTGCAGGCAAGCCTGAAGAAGTAGCCGCATTCTTGGCATTTCTTCTTTCACCCGAAGCTGGATTCTTTTGTGGTTCGGTGCTGTTTATCGATGGCGGTACCGACGCCCGGTTCCGTGCCGATGATTTCCCGGCGCGCTGGGAGATTCCTGGAATGTGAACTCTCGGTCGTCGAACTCGTGTGTAACGGGTTTTTCGACCGGGAAGTTCTTACATTCCAGTAAAGACTTGGCGCATGTTCGCCAACCAGGCGTTCACATCGACGTTGCGCTTCGTTGATGTTTGCGCTTCTCGTTCGCCGGCGTAGGTGACGAACGATTCGGTATCGAGGCAGGCGAGAAGTGCGATGGCGACTTCTTCTGATGTTGATGTTGTTGAAGGGTCACTCGGAAATGGTGCGTTGTTGCCCGGTTTATCGGCGGAGAACTCGCTTGCCGTTGTGCCGGGGACGAACAAGTGTGCCCTCACGTTGGTCTTGCCCAGTTCGACGTAGAGGCCCTCGGTGAAGAATTCAAGGGCGGCCTTGCTGGCGGAATAGGCACTCACCCCGAAGGCGGCCATATGCACGCCCATCGACGAAACGTTCACAATGTCACCGCTATCGCGCTCGAGCATGTGGGGGAGCATCGCCAGTGTGAGACGAACCGGCGAGAAGTAATTGATGGCCATGACGCCTTCGACGTCATCGGCCGTCATCTGATCGGTGCGCTTTCGTTTTGGCACGCCCGCGTTGTTGACCAGCACATCAACCCGACCATCGAGAGACTCGATGAGAGTAGAAGCGAGCCCATCGATCGAATCGAGTTCCGAAAGATCAGCGACAACCATTGTCGAGTTGGGTGAGTAAGCTTGGCAACGTTCAAGCACCGTGGCGAGACGATCGGCGCGACGAGCGACGATCGCAACTCGCGCGCCACGCTGGGCCGCTTCGATTGCGAGTGCTTCACCGATACCGGAGGAAGCTCCGGTGACGACGATGTTGCGGCCAGTGAGGTCGCTCATCTACTTGATTCCGTGGCGCTTTTCGAAAGCATCGCGGATGCCATCGCGCCAGCTGACGTTGCATGGTCCGGTAAGTGCCGCGCGCTTGGTGTTGTCGGTGACGGAACCTCGAAGCGTTCCTTCGGCGGGAACCGAGTTCACTACTGGGTCGATACCAGCGAGTTCGCCGATGTAGGCACACCATTCCTGAACGCTGGCCGGTTCGTCGCCGGCCCAGTTCACAATCGTTGCTTCGGTTGACGACGCGCCGTCGAGCAGCGCTTCGGCCTGAGAGGTGATGTCATCGGTATGGATCGGCATGTACATGCACGGATCCCAGCGCGTAGTGACGGGGTTGCCGGCCATAAGTGCATCCATCTGCATGATGGGAAGGCCGCCAGTGCCGTCGGGACCATAGGACGCGTTCATGCGGGCGATGGTGACAGGAAGGTCAAACAGCCGAGCACAAGTGCGCGCAACGGCTTCCTGGGAGATCTTCGACATGGAGTAACTCGGCGCATGAGCGGCATTGACGTCGCCCAGAGCGTCGGTCTCTTTGAATACATGCCAGGGATCGCCATCGGTCGGTGGCTTGTAGACCGAATGCGTTGACATCACGAGAGCCGCTTTTGCACTTCGGCAGTGATGCAGCAACAACCCAGTGCCCTCGGCGTTGGCGCGAATAGCAAAGTCGTAATCAAGACCAGCGACCTGCACAACGGCAAGGTGCAACACGTAGGTGAAGTCAGTGGGAAGTTCACTGAAGTCGGGATCGGCAAGATCAACGGCCAGCGTCTTCACGCCGACGTCTTCAACCTGCTTGCGAGTTGCCGGATCGCCGAACCGAGCAATGCCCCAGACCTCGTTGTCTTTGGCGAGATCGCGAGCCATAGGAAACGCGATTTGTCCGGCGGGTCCGGTTATGAGGATCTTCTCGTCGCTCAGCATGGTCAGCCTTTAAACAAATCGGGGAAGCAGCTCTGGGCCATCTCGCGAAAACCCTCACGCCATTCAACGGTGGGGGTCCATCCGAGACCGAGAAGCTTCGATGGGTCGACAGGGTTCGGAGGAATGCACTGTTCGCTGACGAGCAAGGGAATCTCAACGCCGGTGAGCTTCGTGAGTTCGGCGGTCCAGTCCTCAATGCTCACGAGTTCCGGCGCACACCAGTTGAAGATCGGTGGGGGAACGTCAGCCTGTTCAAGCAGATACGGCAACGACCCGAGGATGTCGCGATCGTGCAAGAAACAATGCGTGTTTGGTGCATCGGCACTGATCGTGGTGGGGATGCCCATCTGGGCAAGCGTGATCATCATTTGCGGCCAACCGTGACCGGGGCCGTAAGGAACATCGAGGCGCGCAATGACGGCAGGAACACCGAAACGCTTCGAGGCGTACTTCACGGCTGACTCCGCTGCGATCTTCGAGATCGAATAGGTCGTCATGAATCCCATGGCTCGGTGGTTATCGCCGAGGTCATCGGTTTCAACATGACTCACATGGCCGTTGGGTTCGTACACGGCACAGGACGAGCAATGGAAGAACGCTTTGACACCCTTCACTCGTTCCATCAAAAGAGCGACGCCTTCTGCATTGGCTGAGAGGTCACGATCGAAGTTGTTCGACTTCGCGACCGCCATATTGATGACGTAATCGAGACCATCGGGAATCTCATCGAACGATGCGGTCTCGAGGTCGATGGCGACGGGGATAATGCCGTCGGCTTCAACCTTTGCTCGTGCATCTGTATCGGCAAAGCGCGAGGTTCCGTACACGGTATTGCCAGCGGCAACAAGATTGCGGGCGAGGGGCCCGGCAACCTGTCCGGTGACTCCGGTGAGCAGGATCTTCGCTCCTGTGAGTGGTGCAGTCGCCATTAGATCTTGTCCGTGTAGTCGTCGGTGCCGAAGTTGGTCTGTTGGAACGGGCTGGTCCACACATGCGTGGCGAGTCCGCTCTCATTGATTGCTTTACCGATCTTGGCGTAGCCCTTTTCCCAACCCTTTTCGGCGTCGTGATCGAGGAAATGGAGTTGCAAGAATCGGCGTGGGCCGGCTGCCGGTCGTACGACATCGGCAGGCGCGTCATCGGAAAGAGGAATAGCGGTGCCGCTGCCCACGAGGTCGGGGCCCCACTTCTTCGTGAACGCGCTCTGCAACCAATTCTTGCGGAACCAGGCATCCCACTCATCGTGAGTCACGCCTTCGTTGAGATCGCCGGCGACCACGACAAAGCCGGGATAACCGTGATCGAGGCCGAGTTCAATTGTGCAGCCCTTGGGGTCGCGCTGTTCGCTCCAGCGCATGTCGTAGAGCAGTGTGTGGATGTGATCGCGTTCAGCGAACATGCGGCCTTCTTGATGCAGCATGTTGACGTTGTCGACGTTCCATCGGTTGCATTCGTCGGTTGTGCCCTTTTGCCACCAGTAGACCGCGAGGTACGACCCGGTCTTCGGGTCTGGGGTCATGTCATTGGTGGCCTTCGAACGAAGCTTCTTGAGTCGACGAGTGGCCACGAAGCGGTCGCCCGCGAACACATTCGGGCCCATGAGGCAGCCCGAATAGAAGTGGTCATGTTCGTACCAGCGGTTGTACGCAACCTCGAAGCCCTCATGAGGCTCGACCATTGTGAATAGGAATGTCCCGACCTTGACCGGGTAGTCCTTCTCTGAAAGTGCCACGTTTCCCCCTCGGAATTTGTGAGGAGGCCACGTTAGTTCCGGTTTAGCGGGCCAGGAGTGGGCCTACCTGGGTTCCGAAGGTCTCAACCTGCTCGGCGTACTCTGCCGCACTATCGGCGTCGAACTTCACCTGTATTTGGTTCACTTCGGCGGGGGTCTCGGCCATGATCGCCTCGGCGATCTGTTCCGGCGAACCCGTGTGGCAAGGCTGACGGCGTTGGCTCGATGGTGTGCCCACGTAGACATACGGGGTCACGACGTGACCGAAGGCGAACGGTTCGTCGGTCTTTCCCAACTTCTCTCGGGTGGAAAGCAAAAGGTCAAGGCTTTCACGGGTGGCGGGGCCCTGGGGCAACCAACCTTCGTAGGCGGCGGCGCGACGGATGGCGGGATTTGATGACCCCCCGATCCAAATCGGCGGCCGAGGCGACTGAACTGGTCGAGGGAGTGCGCCCATGTTTCCGACGTAGGTGTTGGAAAGCGCCTCGGCAAAGTCGACGAGTGTGGAATCGGTAAGTGGTCCTCGATCAGCAAACGACACGCCGAGTGCGTCGAATTCCTCATCGACGTAACCGGCTCCGATGCCGGCGATTGCCCGTCCACCGGAAAGATGGTCGAGCGTTTCGAATCCTTTTGCCGAAGTGAGTGCGTGGCGATAGGCGATCACATACACATGACTGAGTAACGCGACATTTTCGGTTGCTGACGCGAGAAAGCCAAGGGTGGTAAGGCAGTCCTGCCACCACAGCCCCATCGTCGGAACTCTTTCCTCGGGGACCGTGATGTGATCGCAAACTGCGACATAGAAATAGCCGCTGCGGTCAGCTGCTTGAGCAATACGGAGAAGGTCTTTTGGTGTCGCGTTGGCTTCCCACTTCGCGGCGAAGCGCGGGCCCTGCGATTGGATTGGCAACTGCGTGCCAAAGACGATCGTTCCTTGAGGGATTTCAAGCATGACTGTGACGATACTTGTGGTTTAGAGGCCCAAGAACGAGCCGCCGTCGCACACGATTGTCTGGCCACTGACGTAGCCCGAGTCAGGTCCGGCGAGAAAGGCCACAACCCCGCCGATGTCATCGGTGGGATCGCCGATTCGACCAAGCGGGGTTCGAGCTTCAATTGCACCGCGCAAGGTGGGAACTTGGCTAAACGCGCTCGCAAGCGCAGGAGTTTCTGCAACCGGTGCGATGCAGTTGACGCAAATGCCATCGGCGCCCCATTCGCGTGCTAGTGATTTTGCGATGGCGCGTTGCGCAGCTTTTGACGGGGAATAAAGAGGAATATTTGCGCTTCCTTCGATGCCGCTGGGTGATGTGACGAGGATGAGGCGGGCTTGATTGCTCGCTTTTAAATGCGGGTAGGAAAGTTGCGCGCACCAGAAACTTGCCCAAGCTGATGTGCGCGACATTTGGTACCACGCGTCGGCTGGGGTTTCTTCAAGTCGACTTGCCTGACCACCTGCAAACGCGTTGTGGACCATGACGTCAAGTTGTCCGTGGGCAGCAACAGTTCCATCGATACAAGCAGCGATTGACTCGCGGGTCGTGACATCGGTGACGATGCATTCGGCAGAACCGCCATCGGTACGAATGGCAGATGCAACGGGTTCACCGGTTTCTGCGCGTCGGGCTGCGATTACAACGTGCGCGCCGCATGCAGCGAGTTTGCGGGCAATTCCCTCGCCAACGCCTTGGCCGGCGCCAGTCACAATCGCAACGCGACCTTCGAGTGATTGATTCACATCCACAATCCACCATCCACGGTGAGAAGTTGTCCAGCAAGGTTGCGGGCATCAGGCGAACAGAGAAATTCAACAACCGCCCCCGGTTCGGCATCGGGCACCGCCGGAGTCGCAATCGACACCGGACCGGCGACAACGGCATCGGCCAAGACCAGTGTGGGTGACACGGCGATCGCATTGACGGCGATGCCCTCGGGGCCCCACTGGCGCGCCATTGACTTGGTGAGGATGTGGACTCCTTCGGCGGCTGCGGCCCAATGTGCATAGTGGTCGCCGCCGGCGAGAGCAGTTGTAGGAAGGGTCAGCACAATCGAACCGCCCCGCCCAGCGAAGGTGGTGCGAGCTTCAATGCATGCGGTCACGGCTGTGTCCATGGTTTGCTGCCAGGCGAGATCGAATTCGGCGTCGGTCAACTCGGCGAGTGGACGCGGAACCATGACCGCTGGATCCCAAGGGGCAAAGACCATTGCGTCATACCCCTCATTGGTCAGCGTGTGGCCGCGATTCTCAAGGGCGGCCCCGAGTTGTCGGGCCAGAGGGCCGGAGCCCACGACATTGATTTTCATCTGACTCTCCAAATCTGCCAAGGCCCGGATGGGGCTCAGGTGTGACACAAGTGAATCATGCGCTTCGCTTGTGTGACACCCATCACCCGAGGCTATGTTTCGGCAATGGACATTGGATACACACCAGAACAGGAAGCCCTACGCACAGAGCTTCGAACCTATTACGAGAATCTCCTCGACGAAGAGACTGTTGAAGCCCTCTCGCACAGTCACGGAATCGGCCAAGCCACCAAGGACGTCTGGAAGCAGATGTGCACCGACGGGTGGGCCGGAATTGGTTGGCCCAAGGAATACGGCGGTCAGGCTCGCGGCCCGATCGATCAGTTCGTGTTCTTCGACGAGTCGATGCGTGCCGGCGCTCCAGTGCCGATGCTCACGCTCAACACCGTTGGCCCGACCATCATGAACTACGGCACCGATTGGCAGAAAGAGTTTTTCCTTCCGAAGATTCTCGCCGGTGACCTTCACTTCTGCATCGGTTACTCAGAGCCGGGCGCAGGTACCGATCTTGCTGCACTCCAGACCCGCGCCGTGCGCGATGGCGATGAATACGTGATCAATGGTCAGAAGATGTGGACCTCACTCGCCGGTGGTGCCGACTATTGCTGGCTTGCGGTTCGTACTGATCCCGAAGCCAAGAAGCACAAGGGCATTTCGGTCATTGTCGTCCCGATGGATACCCCTGGTATCACGATTCAGCCGCTTCGTCTCATGGGTGAGCATGACATCAACGCCACCTACTTTGACGATGTTCGTGTTCCCGCCAAGTTCCTTATTGGTGAAGAGAACGGTGGGTGGGGTCTCATCACCAACCAGCTCAACCACGAGCGCGTCACGCTGTGCTCCAGCGGTATGCCCGAGCGCATCCTCACCAATGTTCGGAAGTGGGCGCAAGACACCAAGCTTCCCGACGGCCGTCGAGTGATCGATCAGGAGTGGGTGCAACTCAATCTCGCCAAGGTGCACGCCAAACTTGAATACCTGCGCCTTGCGAACTGGAAGGTTGCGTGGTCAGCGAGCACTCAGATGCTTCACCCAGCCGATGCCTCAAGCGTCAAGGTGTTCGGCACCGAGTTCTATCTCGATGCCTACATGATGCTTATGGAGGTCCTCGGACCGCGCGCCTATCTCGAGGCGGATGCCCCCGAGTCCATCCTTCGTAGCCAACTCGAGGCCGGCATTCGCGGCACGATCATCCTCACCTTCGGTGGTGGAACCAACGAACTGCAGCGCGATCTCATCGCCATGTTCGGTCTCGGCTTCCCTCGCTCGGCACGCTGAGCAGAAAGAACACACACATGGATTTCTCATTCTCATCAGATCAAGAAGAGCTTCGCGCTCTTACCAATCGGGTTCTCACCGACCGTTGCACAATGGAGCACCTCAAAGAGATCGAAGATGCCGGTGGCATCGACCTTGTGCTCTGGCGTGAACTTGCCGATCTCGGCATTGTCGGAATCGGTATGCCCGAAGCCGACGGCGGCGCTGGTCTCGGTTTCGCCGAGGTAGCAATCGTGCTTGAAGAGGTTGGTCGAACCGTTGCACAGGTGCCGGCGTTGCCGGTCATGGGCATGGCCGCACCGTTCCTTGCCGAGCATTCACCAAAGCATCTCGCTGGTCTCGCCTCGGGCGAGCGCATCGTCACAGTCGCCATTCACGACCTTGTTGGCGATATTCACACCCCATTTCTCGCAGCCAAGGGCGGCGTGCTCGATGGTGTGAAGACCAACGTTCCATTCGGAACTGTTGCCGATGGCTTCATTGTTTCCGCCGCTGATGGCATCTATTACATCGATGCCAAAGCCAACGGAGTGACTGTTGAACGCCAGGGCGCCACCGATGGCATCCCTGATGCCAAAGTCACCTTTAGCGGTGCTGCCGCAGAGAAGATCGCTGGGCTCGATGCTCTCGATCGCCTCATTGAATACGGACAGACCTCACAGGCGCTCATCATGGCGGGCGTCACCGCGCAGGCCGTGGAAATCATGTCGGCCTACGTGAAAGAACGTGTGCAGTTCGATCGCCAGATCGCAACGTTCCAGGCCGTGGCTCAGCGTGCAGCGGAATGCCGCATCGACGCTGACGCCATCAAGCTCACTGCGTGGGGCGCAACGATGCGGTTGAACGACGGCCTTCCTGCCGGCGAGAACGCCGCATCTGCGAAGTACTGGGCAGCGGAAGGCGGCGCTCGTGTCGTTCGTGCCTGTGTGCATTTGCACGGCGGTGTTGGTGTGGATCGTGACTACCCGTTGCATCGCTACTACCTGTGGGCCAAGAAGCAGGAACTGTTCCTCGGCGGAACAACACAGAGCCTGCTGCACCTCGGCAAGTTGCTTGCTGATACGCCAGTCTGAGTCACTACAAGAACGAAACGAAGAAGGCCCGGGCAACTGCCCGGGCCTTCTTCGCGAAGTGATGCGCTTTAGTTTCGAGGAGGGCCCTGTTGCCCAGGCGGGCCTTGCTGTCCCTGGGGTTGTTGACTCTGCTGGCCCTGCATTGGCGGCATCTGTGCGGCAGCACCTCCCGTTTGGGTTGTTGCTGTTCCGGTAAGACATCCGATGATGTACGGGAACTGCGTGGGAGTCAGGTGGTAGGCGTAGGTGCCGTCGGCTTCGACGCGCCCGTTGCACGCGTCGAGTGTTCCCGGATCGGTGCCGCCACTGAAGGAGTAGGCCTTCCAGACATAGGACTTCGAATCTCCAGTCTTGGTGTAGCCGCTCTTGGCGAGCGTTGTCTGTGAGCAGTTTGCGTCGAGGCAGATCACCGAGTTGTAAATCGGGAATCCATCAATAGCGAAGCCCACGAGTTGTGAGGTCTCGAAATTGCAGACGGCTTCGGTGTAAATGATCGTGTGGTAGTGGTAGTCAGAACTTGGGCCAGTGTGCCCACCGCAGTAATCCATGAGTCCATTTCCCACAGGATCTCCATACGCTTCGGCCGCCGGCATAGGCCCCTCGGTCGGCCCGTAAATCGCGATTCCAGTCACTGTGAAACCAAGAGTTCCCAACCGATTTTCGATGTTCGTCGGTGCAGCTGATTTGGTTGGTTTCAGCGGAATCTTCCAAGTGAAGTTCTGTGGCGCCAAAGCATTTGGGGTCTTCGAAACGAACCCGTAGGAGATCATGTTGTTCGACGTGACGGTCACCTCGGTATCGGTGCACGCAACCGTCACTTTTGGTGCGGCGTAATTGGCGCCAGCGCTTGTTCCGCTGAGGTCAGGGAACGCGCTGGTTGGGCAGGTGCCAAAAGCGGGGTGACTTGTGAGGAGGCTGGCGTTGCTGGCCGCAGTTGTTGTGGAGGTCGGCATGTCGCTCGTCGAATCGGTCGACGCGCTGGCGCACGCGAGTGCTCCAGCAAGCAGAACAAAAAGAAGTGGGAGGAGAATGGTACGACGTCGATTTCTCATCCCAATACGATTCCATATGTTGGTAAGGAATTGCTAAGTCAGCAGGCAACTTGCAGCGGGAATTGGCGTCGATTTCGGAGCGATGTCCTTACGGCAGAACGGTGTAGGTGTCTTTGCCGCTCTTCAAGACCGTGCCCGGGGTGGCGCCGGTGGCTTGACCGTTAATGATCACGGCGGTTCCATTCACGAGAACCCGTTCGATGCCGTAGGAATCAGCCGTGAGTCGAGAACAGCCGCCAGGAAGATCGGCAACCATATGAGCGTTCTCTGAGCCAATGGTTTCCGGATCAAACACCACGATGTCGGCGTTGCTGCCTTCGACAAGGGTGCCTCGATCGACAAGGCCAAACAACTGAGCGGGTGTTTGCGTGATGAGTTGTACCGCGCGCTCGATGGGGATGAGCTTTCGTCCGTTGAGCATGTCTCCCAAAAAGCGTGTGGGGAAGGTCGCGCCACACATGCGGTCGAGATGCGCACCAGCGTCGGAGCCGCCGATCATGACGCGTTCGTCGTTCCATGCTTCAACTCGCATACGCCATGACTCGGGGTCTTTGTCCTTCGGCGCTGGCCACAGGATCGTCTGCAGTCCGTCGGCAATAACGATGTCGAGAAGCGTGTCGAATGGTTCGGTTCCCCGCTCGGCAGCAATCTCACCAACCGTGCGATTCGAAAGTCCAGCGTTTTCTGGCGCAAACGTGTCACCGACGACGTAGTCCTCCCAGTCAGCCAGGCGACGGTAGATGCCGGCTTCCTCAGACTTCGATGCGGTGAGCAAGGTTGCACGGGTTGCTGGGTCTTGCAGCCGGGCGATGCGCTCGGGGATATCGCAACGCAGTGTGTCTTCCCATCCTGGGAGCAACCAGATGCCGCAGAACGTCGCGAAGTTCATGTTCATTGGAACAAGAACTGGCATGGTGAGAGCGACGACGCGACCACCGATTTCTTTGGCGCGGTCAAAGGCCTCGACCTGACGGCCCACGCGGTCGGGTTCACGACTATCGATCGTGAGGACGTTCCAGTTCATGACGCGCTTTGCTGACGCGCTCAAGGTTGCGAGCAATTCGATTTCGTCGTCTGCGAATCGATCGAGACAACCGGGAACGATGCCCTCAAGGCTTGTACCTTCGTGCCTGCCGACCTCGGTGGCCATTGCGAGCATTTCTTCGGTGGACGCCCAGCGGCTTGGCACGGGTTGTCCGTCGCCGTCGCTATGACTACCCGATGTTGTGAATGACCATCCGAGTGCACCGACTTCAATGGCCTTGCGCAGTTCGGCGACCATGGCCTCGATCTGCTCGGGGGTTGCTTCGCCTCCGACGGACTCTGGGCCCATCACGTAGCGGCGGATGGCGCAATGGCCGGCCATCCAACCGGCGTTCACCGAAATCCGGTTCTCGAACTGGTTGAGGTACTGCTCGAAAGTTTCCCAGTTCCAATTGATCGTCCTGAGAGCGGGAAGGGGCATGCCTTCAACACGGCTCATCATTTCCTGGAGGTACTCCGCTTCAGCGGCAGTGGGACGCAGGGGAGCGAGGGTGAAGCCGCAGTTGCCGGCGATGATCGTGGTGACGCCATGGTTCGCCGATGGCGACGCGCCTGGATCCCAAAGAAGCTGCGCGTCGTAATGAGTGTGGACATCGACCACGCCAGGCATGACCATGCGTCCGGTTGCATCGGTAACGATCGTTGCGTCGCCGTCGACCTTGCCGATGGTGACGATCTTTCCGTCGCGAATGGCGATATCGGCAAGGCGGCCGGGGGTGCCGGTGCCATCAATGACCGTTCCGCCCTTGATGATCTCGTCGTAGCTTGTGTCGGACACAGTGAGCACCCTCTCGTTGGGCCGCCGATTGGGCGGTGTTTCTGACGAACCGTCAGATTACACGGCGGCAGGTTGTCGTCCACCGCCGTGCGGGAATTGCTCAGTATGACGAACGGCGGTGGCTGTCCTAACGTGCCCAACTATGGCAATCACGAACGAATACCGTCAGCTCATCGGTGGCGAATGGGTCCCCGGCGGCGATGGCACCTACGACATCATCAACCCCGCCACTGAGCAGGTTGTGGCAGCAGCGCCCGAGGCATCTGCCGAAGACGTGGCTCGCGCCGCTGCTGCGGCAAAGGAAGCATTCCCGGCGTGGAGCCGCACCTCCCCGGAAGAACGATCGGCACTTCTTGCCGCCGCCGGCAAGGAACTGGCCAGGCGCACTCCCGAACTCATTCCGTTGGTCATTAGCGAAACCGGCGCAACGTCATCGGTGGGTTCGCTGATGCAGATTCCTGTTGCGATTTCACGATTCGATCGTTACGCCAAAGGCGCGCTCCACGACCTGAGTGTTGCCCTTCCACCTCAGGCCATTGGCACGACTCCGCTTGCTGCTGGCGCGCTTATGTCTGGTTATGCCCGCAAGGTTCCGCTCGGAGTTGTTGCCTGTATCGCTCCTTACAACTTCCCGACCACGTCGATGGTGGGCAAGATCGCTCCGGCACTGGCGACTGGCAACACCGTTGTGATGAAGCCCGCCCCGCAGGATCCGCTGTGCGTCATCGAACTAGCAAAGATCCTTGAAGATGTTGGTTTTCCGAAGGGTGTCATCAACATCGTCACAGGTAGCGGCCCGTCCGCTGGTGTGAATCTGGTTTCCGATCCCAATGTCGACATGGTGTCGTTCACCGGTTCGTCTGCAGTCGGCGCATCGATTGTTGCCGCCGGCGCTCCCACCATGAAACGTCAGCTTCACGAACTTGGTGGCAAGGGTGCATGCATCGTCCTCGAGAACGCTGACATGGAAAAGGTCGTTGCCGGTATCGCCAGTGTGTGGGCATTCCATTCCGGTCAGATCTGCACCGCACCGACGCGCGTGATCGTCCACCGCAGCCGCTACGACGAACTCGTTACTCGCCTCGAAGGTGCCGCTCGTGCGCTCAAGGTTGGCGATCCTCTCGACGCCGCAACCCAAGTTGGTCCGGTTATTTCTGCAGTGCAGCTTGGCCGCATCCAGGGAATGGTTGAAGCCGGTCTTTCCGAAGGTGCCGAAATGGTTGTCGACGGCCGCAATGCCGGACCAGATAAGGGGTATTTCATTGGCCCAACACTTCTTGCGGGCTGCAATAACACCATGACTCCTGTGCGTGAAGAAATCTTCGGACCAGTTGTGGTGGTCGTTCCGTTCGACACAGTCGACGATGCAATCGCCGTCGCGAACGACAGCGACTACGGCTTGTTCTCCTACGTGTTTGGTTCCGATACGCCAGCCGCGTTTGAGGTTGCAAAGGAAATTCGGTCCGGTCGTGTTGGAATCAATAGTGTGCAGACACACCACGAAACACCATTCGGCGGTTTCAAGATGTCGGGTATCGGTCGCGATGGCGGCAACTGGGGTCTCGACGCTTACACCGAGTGGCAATCAATTATTTGGGGCAGTTGAGTTTCATTTCATTTCTAGTCACCGTCTATTGACACATCCTTGGGGGAATCCATGAAGGGCATTGTTTTCACTGGAGAAGCAGCTGAAGTACTAGACGGACTCGAAGTCCGCGATCCCGGCGCTGGTGAGGTCATCGTCAAAGTGATGGCTGCTGGCGTTTGCCACAGCGACGTCACCGCTGCGGCGGGTGCGTTCGGATGGCCATCGCCGGCCGTGCTGGGCCACGAAGGCGCTGGCATTGTCGAAAAGGTCGGCACGGGCGTCACGCATGTCGTCGAAGGTGATCACGTCATCATCTCAACGCTTGCTGCGTGCGGCGTCTGTAAGGCCTGCGCGCAGGGCAAGCCCACGCGTTGTCGTCAGACACTCGGAAACATGGCTCAGCCGTTCACGCTGAATGGTGAAGCGTGCTGGAACTTTGCTGCTGCTTCGGTGTTTACCGAGCGCACAGTGGTTCGTGGTTTCCAGGCGGTGAAGATTCCCAAGGACGTTCCGTTCACATCGGCCTGCCTCGTTGGCTGTGGCGTGATGACGGGTGCTGGTGCGGTGCTGTATCGCTCCGACGTCAAGATCGGCCAAACCGCGGTCGTGTACGGCTGCGGCGGCGTTGGGCTCAACGCTATTCAGGCGTTGCGCGTCAAGCGTGCGTCGCGCATCATCGCCATCGACACCGAACCGGAAAAGGAAGCTCTGGCTCGCCAGTTCGGCGCCACCGACTTCCTCAACGGCCGCGATGAAGACATCGTCGAGCAGGTTCGTCGCCTCGTTCCCTACAGCGACACCGAGCTTTCCGGTCCGTTCAACGCCGGTGGAGTCGACTGGGTGTACGACGTCGTCGGCCACCCAACAGTGACCTCGAACGCCCTTGAAATGCTTGATTGGGGCGGCACCGTTGTCATCATTGGTACGCCAGGCGGCGACGCAACGTTCACGCTCCCATATCAGCGCTTCACGCAGAACGAACGCTCAGTGATCGGTTGTCGTGCTGGTTCCTACAGCCCGCATAGCGACATGGTGCAGATCATCGATCTCTATCGTCGTGGTGAATTCATGCTCGACGAACTCGTTACCGCTACATATCCGCTCGAGGGATTCCACGACGCGGTGCACGACATGCATTCAGGCGCAGTCGCCCGCGGCGTGCTCACAATCGGCTGATTTCATCGTCGAAACTATTCGTTGCCTGAATCCGCACGCACTGTCGTGAAGGTTTCTCGCGCAAAGAACACAACAATGAGGAAACAGTGGAACAACGGTATGTAGGCAAGGGCGTCATCGTTACTGGTGCCGGTTCAGGAATTGGTCGCGGTGTCGCCGAACGTCTCGGGGCCGAAGGTGGAAAGGTCGCATGCCTCGATGTGAACATCGAGAACGCGCAAGAAACCGCCAACGCAATCGGTAACGGTGCCCTCGCATTCGCGTGTGATGTCAGCAGTTGGGCCAATGTCGAATCCGTCGTCGCCGACGCGACAAAGGCATTCGGTCAGGTCGACATGCTGTGCAACGTTGCGGGCATCGGCGGCTTTGACAACAGCCACGATGGCGACCCGGCGAAGTTCGAACGGATGATCGCGGTCAATCTCACCGGCACCTACTTCATGTGTCGCGCCGTGCTTCCTCAGATGGTTGAACGTGGTCACGGTGTCATCGTGAATACCTCCTCAACCGCGGCAGTCATGGGCCAGCCATGGAGCTCCGCCTACTGCGCCTCAAAGGGTGGCGTTTCGGCGCTCACCCGTGCGCTGGCCACCGAATACGACGTGCCGATTCGTATCTGTGCCGTCGCTCCTGGTGGGGTCGAGACGAACATGTATTCGGCGTTTATCCCGCCCAAGGGCGCTGATTGGGGGCGCATGCGCAAGATGTCTCGCGACAATGTCGAGGTCGGAAAACCCGCTGAACTTGCCAGTTTCTATGCCTATTTGGGCTCGGACGAAGCCCGTTATGTCAGCGGTGCAACCCTGCTGATGGACGGTGGCATTTCTTGTTAGTCACGAACTAATCGGAACTTTGGTTACCGATTGGTCACTTTGAGGTGATGGGCTGGCGACGGGGTCGTCGTCAACCCATCGGCGCTTTTGTGCCGACCGTCACACAGGAGTTTGTGAATTCGGTTATGGTTCGGAAAGTTGTTCAATAAACCCAGGGGGAATCCAGTGAAGCGAATTAGAGCAGGTGTGCTCATAGCGGCTCTCAGCGTCAGCATCCTTGCTGTCGGTTGTGGCCGTAGTGGGTCAGACAGCGAAAATGGTTCGGGCGAAAGTCCCGCAGCCAAGGCAAATGCCAATTGCACAAAAGAAGCACTGCAAGCTACTGAAATTGGCGTGAGCGCGGACACCATCACCGTTGAGGTCATGGCCGATACCGGTTCACCGTTGGCACCTGGTTTGTTCCAGGGCAATGTCGATGCGATGAACGCCTACGCCAAGTGGGTGAACGCCAATGGCGGTGTTGGATGTCGTCAGCTCAAGGTTGAAGCCTGGGATTCCAAGCTTGATCCGACCGAGAGCAAAAATGGCATTATCAATGCATGCAAGACCGCTGTTGCGATGGTGGGTGGCAATGCATTGTTCAACCCCGACGTGACCGACCTTGGGAAGTGTGTTGATAAGGCAGGACAGCCGATTGGTATTCCCGACTTTGCTGCTCTCGCCAACGATGTGAACGAGCAGTGCGCTGCAAATGCTTGGATCGTTCAAGCGGTGTCCGAGCCCTGCACCGGAGTAAACACCGGAGTTCGTGACCTCAATGCTTTTGTTGGAGCAACGAACTTCTACAAGACGATCCAACCGAATCTCAAGGGTGTCTTTCTGGTCCCTGGTGATCTGCCCACCACGGTGCAGTCATCTACCTATCAGATCGAAGCTCAGAGGTCGGCGGGCGTGACGTGGATTGACACGATGAAGGTGTCGGGTCGTTCCGAGCAGTCAGCGTTCAACACGTACGTGCAGGCCCTGAAGACTGGCGGCGGCAACTACGCCTACATGGGCTCAAATGACGTCGCTATGACGAAACTCCGTAAGGAAGCGAAGGCACAGGGGCTCACTGGCGTCGATGTATGGGCATGTTCACTGGCCTGCTACACCGAAAACTTCAAGACTGCTGGTGCTGATGTCGATGGCACCTATGTCTGGATGCAATTCGTTCCATTCGAGGAAGCCTCGAGCAATAAGACAGTGGAAACGTACGTGAATGCAATGGGTGGCAAGCCTGATTCCTTTGGTGCTCAGGCATGGCAGGCCGGCATGGCCTTCACTCAGGCGGTCAATGAGATCGTCGCCGAAAAGGGTGCCAACGCAATCACTCGTGCAAATATCCTCGCGAAGATGAAGACGCTTTCATTCGACGCTGGTGGTTGGATTGGCAAGGCTCGCACTTCGCCGAAGGTGTTCTCTGACTGCATGGTGATCATGCAAATCAATGGCGGCAAGTTCCAACGAGTCTTCCCCAAGGAAGTTGGCACGCTTGATTGCAAGAGTTCAAACATCGTGACTGTCAAGATTGATCCCGCGGCTGCTGCTGCAAATATCAAGTAGCACCAACACCTAGTAGTGAGAGGGGTCAGCCCGTCTAAGGGCTGGCCCCTCTGTTTCACATCAAAACATTCCAGTAGGGGGGAACATGCGGCTCAAAGTCAGTCCACGGCTGATTTCCGCGATTGTCGTTGGTCTCGTCATCCTTTTCTTGGTCAACAAGAACTGGGGAGGAGCGTCAATTAGCGCGAAGACAATTTCGTCGTTCCTCGTTGTAGGTATTGCCCTCGGTGGCATTTATGCCATTACTGCCGGTGGCCTCGTTGTTACCTACGCCACAACTGGCATTTTCAATTTTGCCCATGCGGCTATCGGATGTTTTTTGGCCTTTTGTTATTGGCAACTCACGGTGAAGCAAGGATTACCGACGGTGGTTGCACTGATCATCACGTTATTTGTGATCGCTCCCGCGATTGGGTTCCTACTCGACAAAGTGATTATGCGGCGCCTCCGCGATGCCGCACTTGTTGTGCAACTCATGGTCACTGTTGGCCTGATGCTCACATTTATGGGCATCACGCTCACCATTTGGTCTCCAAAAACAGGCCGCTCCTTGCCCCAGTTCTTTCAAAACACTCAAGGCGTGCAGTTTGGCGATGTAACCGCAACCTGGCATCGGATTATCACCGTTGTCGTTGCGCTGCTCGTTGCTCTCGGATTGCGATTTCTCCTGTACAAAACGCGCTTAGGCATTTCGATGCGGGCCGTTGTTGACAGTCGCAGTCTGGCTGGCCTCACTGGGGCAAAGCCTTCGATTATTTCTGGTTCCTCGTGGGCTTTGGGTTGCATGACTGCCGGCCTTGCCGGCATTCTGATCGCACCCGAGACCGGTCTCGTGGTTGAGAACCTCGCACTCATCATTGTTGTGGCTTCAGCCGCTGCTGCGATAGCGCAGCTCAAATCAATTCCCATGGCGTTTATTGGTGGTTTGGTGATTGGTCTGGCGAAGTCGTTTTCGGCGGTGTATCTCGAATGGGGCAAGGACTGGGCCTATGCCGACGAGGCTATTCCGGCTGCGATTTTGTTTATTGCTCTTCTGTTCCTGCCCATGGCCCGGCTCGAAACCGGAAAGATCCGAATTACCAAACGCACTGAGCGCCTTACGAAACCTTGGGAGGCCGCACTCGGGGCTGGTGTGATGATCGCAATTGTTGGCGCGTGGGCGAACGGTTGGATCCCCTGGATCAGTGGCACGACCTTCGGCGAGCGCTCGACGGTCTGGCTAGGCCGAGGCGCTGGCTTCCTCGTCCTCGGTCTGGTCATGCTCTCGCTCATCCCATTGATTGGTTGGGCGGGGCAGGTGAGTTTCGCCAACTACGCGATCGCCGGTATCGGTGCAGTGCTGTTCTCTCACTTCGGTGGTCAGAACGGCGATGCCCTCGGCATCGTGTGGGTCATGCTGATTTGTGCACCGCTTGGTCTGGCCATAGCGCTTCCCGCTCTCCGACTAAAGGGTCTGTATCTCGCTCTCGCAACGATGGCATTCGCCGAAGTGGCCGACAAAGTACTTATTCGTCACCCAAGCATGCTCGACCCGTCGGCGACCGGCGTTTTGTTCAAGCCGGTGAACTTCTTCGGCATCACGATTAGTTCAAGTGCGAGTGATCGCAAAGCTTTCCTGATGTTTTTGGTCATCGCGTTTGCATTGCTGTTCTTTATGCTTGAGATGCTTCGCCGAACGCGTTGGGCACGGCGCTGGATCGCTATGTCTGATTCCCCGGCAGCTTCGGCCACTATCGGCGTCAATCTGACCACCACGAAGATGATGGTGTTCATGTTGTCCGGAGCAATGGCCGGATTCGCCGGTTGCATGATTGGCCTGCAGCGTGGTGCTTTGTCCGTCGATTCGTTCCCCCTCTTTGCCGGGCTACCCCTCGTGCTGCTCATAGCGGTTCAGGGGGTTCGCTATCCCGTTGCTGCCTTCATGGGCTTCATCGGTTTGGCATCTTTTCCCGCGCTTTTCGAGGTGCTCGGTAAGCCGTCATGGCTCACGGCGATCGAACTCATCGGTCCAGGTATCGCAGCAATAGCCATGGCGTATCGACCCGAAGGGGCGGTCTTCTATTCCGGTCGAGACCTCGCCGGCCTCTTACCCTGGCGAAAAGATGCACGTGAGGAAAAGGCGCTTGCCGTCGCCAAAGAACGAGAACAAAACATAGGCAAAGACGAGATCGGCGACATGGGTCTGACCCGCCCGTTCAGTGCCGACAAAGTTGCTCAACTCGACCGGGTCCTCGATATCACAGACCTTGTCGACGAACACAAGATGGCCCCAACCGGAGGCGCGTCATGAGTTCCATTCTCAGCACTCAAGATGTTGTTGTGCGCTTCGGCGTGCTTCAGGCGGTGTCACAGGCATCGATCGAAGTGATCGAAGGGCGAGTCACCGGACTGATCGGCCCCAATGGGGCCGGCAAGACAACGCTGTTCAACGTCATCACCGGATTGCAGGAGCCAACTGCGGGCAAGGTATTTTTCGACGGTAAGGACATCACGAACAAGACTCCGTTTAAGCGGGCTCGTTTAGGAATCGCACGAACGTTTCAGAAACTTGAAGTATTCGGCAGCCTTTCTGCTCGCGAAAACATTTTGGTGGCTGCCGAACAGCGCAAAACCTGGGATCGTTCGGGTTTTGATCCGGCAAAGGTATGCGATGAGATTTTGGCCAAAGTAGGCCTTTCTCATGTTTCAGAGTTCATGGTCGGAACCCTTCCAACCGGAACCGCTCGACTCGTGGAATTAGCGCGTGCCCTTGCGTCTAACCCGCGAGTGCTCCTGCTCGATGAGCCCTCCTCTGGTTTAAACGAAGAAGAGACTGAAGAGATGGCGGCCTTGCTCAAGACATTTGTCGAAGAAGGGCTTGCCGTGCTCCTTGTTGAGCACGACATGTCATTTGTTATGGGTACGTGTGAGTACATCCATGTTCTTGATTTCGGAGTCATCATTGCCGAGGGAACGCCGGCCGAAGTGCAGGCCGATTCGCATGTGCAAGCCGCCTATCTGGGCACCAAGACCGAGGAGCAAGCGTCATGACCCCGATCCTCGAACTGAACAACATCCGGGGCGGCTACGGCACAATCGACGTGCTGCACGGCGTCAACCTCACACTCGAGGTCGGTCAGGTACACGCCCTTCTCGGGCCCAATGGTGCAGGTAAGACCACCACGCTTGGGATCTGCAGCGGTCAGATCCTTCCCTCTGGCGGCCAATTACTGATGAGTGGTCGCGAGGTCAACGGAGTGAGCAGCGATGTTCTCGCTCGGGCAGGCGTTTGTTTGGTTCCCGAAGGACGGGGAATCTTCCCGAACCTCACCGTGACTGAAAATCTGCGCATGTTTACCCACGCTGGCGTGTCACTGACTGATGTCCAAGACAAAGCATTTACGCAGTTCCCGCGCTTGAAGGAACGGCGCAAGCAGATCGCCGGAACGCTGTCTGGTGGCGAGCAGCAGATGCTGGCCATGGCCCGCGCACTTGCAGTGAACCCATCGCTCCTGCTCCTCGATGAACTTTCCATGGGTCTCGCCCCATTGATTGTTGAGGAACTGTATGAACGTGTGGCAGAACTCGCAGCGCAAGGTATTTCCATCCTCGTGGTGGAGCAGTTCGCCCAAGCCGTGCTGGGCGTGTCGACCGTTGCGTCGATCATGTTGCACGGACGAATTACTCGTACCGGACCACCCGCTGAGATCGCCGAAGAACTGACCGAGGCGTATCTGGGCGGAACAACCCATTGATGAACGCCAGAACAACGGAGGAAACATGAGTAACACTGAAACCACCCCGTCGGCCCGCCTCCAGGAGTTCCAGGGCGAAGTCGACGCAATGAAGGTTGACGGAGGCAAGGCCAATCCGGAGCGAACATGGGTCATCCTTGGTGCCCTGTTGATGATCGCCGGCATTGTGCTGTCACTCATCTCTTGGCTGACCCTTCAAAGCAGCGGCAAAGGCGCAAAGACCGAGGACCTTCTCGCTATGGGAACATTCGGACTTGTCCTCGCCGTCGTGGGCGCAGCGCTCTTTATCGTGATGTCACTGCGTCGTTACTTCCGCTTCTGGCTTGTTCGTCTCATCTTCGAACAGCGCGAAGCGGCCGATCGCATTTCAGGCAAGAACTAGCAGCCACAGTTCACGCAGGCGGATCCTTGATTGAGGGGACGGGGAGACCCGTTCCTTCAATCGTTTCGGCGTAACTCGCCGCAGTACGAGTGGTGTCCTAGATTGACAACGTCAACAAATTTCACGTTGCCAATTCCAGGGGGAAGACAGCATGGCCATGCCGACCGACGTCCCGGTCATCGACACGATGATTGGCTTTCCGGCTCGCGACCTGAAGGCGCAGTACGAGTTCATTACCAAGCAAACCAAGGACACACAGTCCAAGGAAGAGTTTGAATTTCCGGCCGAGTACATGTTTAAGTCTCCGCCGGATAAGGAAAAAGAAGTTCGCGAAACCGAAGATCCGGTTGGCTACACGCTTGATCAAATGGACAAGTGCGGCGTGTCCATTGGCATGGTCGGTGTAGGGCATCGCGAAGGTCAGGGCGAAGCAACTGGTGAAGACGCGATCAAGCGTTACCCCGGTCGCTTTATTGGTTCTGTCGGTGCTGATCCCAACGACGGCATGGCCGGTATCGAAAACATCGTGCGTGCCTATGAGACCTGGGGTGTGCGTTCGATCAGCATGTTCCCGGCTGGTTGTTTCCCGCAGGTGCCGATCAACGACAAGAAGATGTATCCGATCTACGCGAAGGCCTGCGAGCTCGATATTCCTGTGTTCGTTTGCACCGGCATTCCCGGCCCGCGTCTGAAGTTCCAGTGCCAGCACGTTGAACATGTCGATGAGGTCATGTACGACTTCCCCGAACTCACCTACGTGTCACGTCACGGCTGTCAGCCATGGACCGAACTCATGGTCAAGCTCATGCTCAAGTGGCCTGGTCTGCACTACTCAACCTCGGCCTTCGCTCCGAAGCATTACGACCCGCGCATCATCGACTACGCCAACACCCGGGGCTCCGACAAGATCATCTATGCCGGCTATTTCCCGATGGGTCTGTCGCTGAACCGAATCATGACCGAAATGCGTGATGTGCCGTTCAACGACAACGTTTGGCCCAAGTTCCTGCATGACAACGCTGCCCGGGTTCTGAAGCTGGATTGATCAGGTCCTAAAGTGAGCCCATGGCCCTTCCCATGGATGTCTCGACCGTCTCCGACGAGGAGTTTCGTGCCGCCGCCAAAGACTGGCTGGCCGAAAACCTCGTCGGAGAATTCGCGTCCCTCAAAGGGCGCGGTGGACCTGGCGATGAAGAAGTCGGGTTTGATATCCGAGAGCGCTGGGAAAAGGTTCTTGGTGCCGCCGGGTGGATCGGGCTGGGTTGGCCCACTGGATTTGGTGGGCGCAATGCGACGGTCGGTGAGCAAATCATCTGGGCCGAGGAATACGCCCGAGCGCAGGCCCCTGGCCGCGTCAATCACATGGGTGAGAATCTGCTCGGGCCAACACTTATCGAACACGGCACGAAAGAACAGTGCGAGCGTTTCCTTCCGCCCATCCTGAGTGGCGACGAGCGATGGTGTCAGGGCTATTCCGAGCCGAACGCGGGCTCCGATCTTGCCAACGTGCAAACCCGAGCCGTTCTCGATGGCGATCAGTGGATCATCAGTGGCCAGAAAGTTTGGACCTCGCTGGCCCACGTTTCGCATTGGTGTTTCGTAGTCGCTCGCACCGAACCGGGGTCGGCACGTCATAAGGGATTGTCTTTTCTTCTTGTGCCCATGGACCAGCCCGGCGTTGAAACTCGAATCATCGAGCAAATCACTGGTGGCGGAGAGTTCAACGAAGTCTTCTTTAGCGATGCAGTTGCTGACGCCAGCATGATTGTCGGCGAGCCCGGCAAAGGCTGGGGCGTTGCTATGGACCTTCTCGCACTCGAGCGTGGTATCTCGACCCTTGCGCAACAGGTTGGATTCGAGCGAGAACTCGACAATCTCATCGCTGAGGCAAAGAAGAAGGGTTCGACCTCCGACCCGATCATGCGCCAGCGTCTTGCCGATGCGTACACGGGTCTGAAACTGATGCAGTGGAACGCGTTGCGTTCGATGGGTTCTGGCGTACCCGGTCCCGAAGCATCGATCTCCAAATTGTTCTGGGGAACCTGGCATCGTGATCTCGGTGAACTGGCCATGGATATCGGCGGCATCGAATCGCAAATTGCGGAAGGCTTCCCTTATGAACTGACGCTTGATCAGAAAATGTTCTTGTTCACCCGATCCGAAACCATTTACGGCGGAAGCAATGAAATCCAGCGCAATGTGTTGGGTGAACGTGTTCTCGGCCTTCCGAAGGAGCCCAACCCCTCATGAGCACGCCACCTACCTACGTCGAAGGACACGGACTACTCGCTGGCAAGAGGGTGCTTGTCACCGCGGCAGCCGGAACGGGTATTGGGTTTCAAGCGGCGAAGCGTGCGATTGAAGAAGGCGCTCAAGTTGTCATTTCCGATAAGCACGAGCGCCGCTGTGGCGAATCGGCGGCGGAACTTGGTGTTGTCGGTATTCCTTGTGACGTGACCGTCGAAGACGATGTGCAAGCACTCGTCAAAGGTGCAGCCGAAGCGCTCGGTGGCATCGATATTTTCATCAATAACGCCGGTCTTGGCGGAGAGGTTCCGATCGTCGAGATGACTGACGATCAATGGAGTCTCGTTCTCGATGTCACACTGAATGGCACCTTCCGTTGTATGCGCGCCGAGATGAAGTACCTCTACGCCAATGGCGGCGGGGTCATCGTGAACAATGCATCGGTTCTCGGTTGGCGGGCCCAAGAAGGCCAGGCTCATTACGCCGCAGCGAAGGCCGGCGTGATGGCGCTTACCCGTTGTGCCGCGATCGAAGCGGCCCCACACGACGTGCGCATTAATGCAGTGGCCCCCAGCCTTGCGATGCATCCGTTTCTGGCCAAAGCCACCACAGAAGAAACGCTTGCTGAACTCACCAAGCGCGAAGCATTCGGTCGTGCGGCAGAGCCGTGGGAAGTGGCCAACGTGATGATGTTTTTGGCTTCCGACTACAGCTCCTACATGACCGGCGAAATCGTCTCGGTCAGCAGCCAGAGAGCCTGATCGACAAAGTGGAACCGCTCGTCATCGTTTCTGCCGACTGTCATATTGGGCCGCGACTCATTGAGGACCTTCGACCGCTTTGTCCATCGGAGTTTCTCTCGCAGTTCGATGCCTATGTCGAAGAGGGAGGACGCTCTCGCGGGCGCTATGTGGAGCACGATGATTCCACTGATGAGCCGGATTCGCCGTGGCGCAATCAATGGTTGAAGGGTCACTTCGACCCCATTGCTCGCCGTGAAGATCTTGATTTCGAGGGTATTGCTGCTGAAGTGGTGTTTCACGGGAGCCAGAACAATCAGCCAATTCCGTTTCAGAGTTCGATGCTCGGCCAGCCTGATGATCTGGAACTCGCTGCCGTAGGCATGCATCTTTATAACGAGTGGCTTGCTCAATTGAATGCGGATGCTCCGAACCGGCATATCGGACTCGCACATCTGCCGATGTGGGATGTCGAAGCCGCTGTCGATGAGTTGCGTTGGGCAGCAGATGCCGGATTGAAAGGAGTGAACTTTCCCGCGCTGCGTCCTTGGCTCACGCCCTACAACGATCCATCTTGGGAGCCGTTGTGGGCGGCAGCGGAAGAATTGTCAATGCCGCTTACGACCCATTCAGGCGCTGGCGATCCTGCTGTCTTTCAGGGTCCGGAGTTGATTGCACTGATGTCGATTGAGAGTGGCGGGTGGTCGAGTCGTCGCGCCGCACACCTTCTCATTTTCGCTGGAGTTTTCGAACGCCATCCTGATCTCAAACTTGTGCTCACTGAACAACCAGGCGAGTGGTGGCCTTATCTCGTGAACGAACTCGATTCGGTCTACCAGTCGGCCACATCGAGGGGCGGGCCGCTTCGACGACAAGTCCCCAAACCCCCAAGTGAATATTTGCACCGCAATGTATTCATCGGCGGGAGTTTCCTTTCGCGAGCTGAAGCCCAAGGAGCTATCCGCGATGGGTACGGCGATCGTGTGATGTGGGGTTCGGATTACCCGCACATGGAATCAACATTCCAGGCCGGTGATATCCCGATGAGCCACCTGTCGATGCGCTTTACATTTGAAGGTCTTGATCAAGAGGCTGTCCGCACGATGTTGGGTGGCACGGCGATCGACGTTTATGGCCTCGACGGCATCGCGTTGCAGCGAATCGCACTTGAGATTGATGCACCAACATTTACGGAAATTAAGCGACCGCTTGATGTCATTCCGAGCGGAGCCAGCCCGTTTGCCTTTCGAACCGTTGGGCCTTGGGCTTAGGCCGGTTCGGCGAGCGCCTTTTCTTCGAGGTACTCCTCGAAGCCCGAGACGCCTGATTCACGACCAAGGCCAGACTGTTTGTAGCCGCCGAAGGGAACATCGACGGCGTACCACGACCCACCATTGATTGACATGGTGCCGGTGCGGATGCGGCGACCAACCGCAAGCGCGCGCTCACGGCTGTCACTCATCACTGCGCCAGATAGTCCGTACGGCGAATCGTTGGCGATGCGGACTGCATCGTTGTCGTCATCAAATGCAATGGCGACAAGAACCGGTCCAAAGATTTCGACCTGTGCGATTTCCATGTCGTTGGTGACATCAGCCAACAATGTGGGCTTGTAGTAGTAGCCCTTTTCGAATTGTTCGGGGCGACCGCCACCAACAACGACACGAGCGCCCGCAGCGACAGCTCGATCGACGAGCCCTTCGATGCGTTCGAGTTGAGCCTTGTTGACGATGGCACCGGTCATCACTCCCGGATCTTGAGGATCGCCATAGGGGAGTGCGCCGAGCATCGCCGCTGTGGCTTCGACTCCCTCTTCGTACCGGCTGCGGGGAAGCAGCAGCCGAGTCGAGGTGGCGCAACCCTGCCCGCCATGCGTGCACACCATGAAACATGGACTTGCGGTTGCCGAGGCCATGTCGGAGACGTCGTCGAGCACGATGTGTGCACTCTTGCCGCCGAGTTCAAGAAAGACCTTCTTCACTGTGGCCGATGCCGCTTCCATAATGCGGCGCCCAGTTGCGGTTGAACCGGTGAACGAAATCATGTCGACATCCGGCGAAGTGGTGAGCACTTCACCAACGGTTTTGTTGGCTGATGTGATGACGTTGAAGACGCCGGGGGGAAAATCGGTGTGATCGTGGATCAAGCGCCCAAGAGCAAGCGCGCTCCAGGGTGTGTCGGGGGCCGCCTTAAGAATGACGGTGCAACCGGCGGCAAGAGCGGGCGCGCACTTCGCGAAGGTGATCTGGTGCGGATAGTTCCACGGAGTGATTGCCGCAACGACTCCAACTGCTTCCTTTTCAACCCAACGATGGGCAGCTCCGGCAATGCCCGAGTAGACGCCGAGGTCGTAGGACCATTCAAACGTGTCGAGCATGTCGGCGTAATAGGTGAGGTACTCCAGAGGAGTCATGAGTTGCGGGCCACCCATAAGCATTCGGGGTGCACCAACCTCGGCGATCGTAAGTTCAGTGACGGCATCGAAGTTGTCGATGAAGGCCTGGTGTAGTTGACGGAGGCAACGCTGGCGAAGTTCGATATTTGTCGACCAGTCGGTGGTGTCGAAGGCGCGACGTGCGGCGGCGATGGCCTTCTCGACATCTTCGGCCGAAGCATCGGCGGCGACACCAATGATTTCTTCCGTGGCGGGGTTGATATTGGGATAGGTAGCTCCGCCTGCAGCCTCTACGAGCTGACCATCGATGTAGAGACGTTCTTCATGCCAAAGCTCGGTCACTGGATTTCCCCCATTGCGTTTCCCCAATCGCGTTTTCCGCGAGCGCCGAGCTTTGCCCGGTTTCAATTCCTGCCGAACACATCTGTGTGAATCTCGGTTCAATGTAGTTTACGCTCGTCACAAATCGTCGGCCTCAACGGTTCTCGGCGTGATCTTTTGAGGGGGAGCCATGGGGAACGAGTCATTTCGCTACGACGGCAAGCGTGTGCTGGTCGTCGGCGGAGCCACAGGAATGGGTGCCGCAGCTGCTCGCCAAGTCGCTTCGCTGGGAGCTGCGGTTGTGGTGATGGACCACGTCCCAGTCGAGGGCTTTGAGTCGATCGTGGTCGATCTTCGCGACAAAGGCCAGATCGATACCGCCATTACCCAGTGTGGCGGCAAGGTCGATGCACTTTTCTCATGCGCGGGTGTCGCCGATGGAACCCCTGGCATCGAAAAGATCAACTTCATTGGTCATCGACACATGATTGATCAATTGATCGCCAAGGGAATGCTTGGTGCGGGTTCGTCGGTCACGATGATCTCGTCGGCCGCTGGTCTTGGCTGGGAAGCCAATATCGAGACCGTGCGTTCTTTCTGTGACACTCCCGATTTCGATGCGGCTGTTGCATGGATGGAAGCGAACTCACGCAACGCTCATTACATGTTCACCAAGCAGGCTCTTTGCTACTACGTCGCGGCGCAGGCATATTCCATGGGCAAGATCGGTATTCGCATCAACGCGATCTGTCCGGGTCCAACTGACACGCCGCTAGCTCGCGAAAACGAAGAACTGTGGCTGTCGTTCGGATCTGATTACCGTGAAGAAATTGGTGTGACTGCGTCCTCGCCGGAAGAACAAGGCGACGTCATGGCATTTCTCGGGAGCCACGCCGCGCGCTACATCAGCGGCCAAACGATCATTACTGATGCCGGACTAGTTGGCGCGGGACTGACTGAGACGTACCCATCGGCTTCGCCCATCGTGAAGATGCTCTATGGACGCCCCTGAAACGGAGTTGGCAATGACTGACATCTACTGGGATCCGTATGACACCGAGATCGACGACAATCCGCATCCGATCTGGAAGCGCATGCGCACCGAAACTCCGGTGTATCGCAATGATCGTTTTGATTTCTGGGCGCTGAGCCGCTTCGAAGATATCGAAAAGGCCTCGAAAGACACCGCGACATTCTCTTCGACGCACGGAACTGTTCTGGAAATGATGGGGCCAGGCATGATCGGCTCCAATCAGATGATCTTCATGGACCCTCCTGAGCACACCATGTATCGCTCCCTTGTCTCCCGAGCCTTCACTCCGCGTCGGATGGCACTTCTTGATGATTACGTTCGTGATGTCTGCGCCGAACTGCTCGATGGCCTCGCCGGACGGTCGGAATTCGATTATGTACAAGAATTTGCGACGCAGGTTCCGTCAATGGTGATCTCGCGACTCGTGGGTGTTCCCGAAAGTGAGCGTGAAGAGCAGCGCGAAAACATCGACACGATGTTCCACATCGATCCCGAACAGGGAATGATCAACGACATCGCCTTTATGGCTCGAATTCGCGTGCATGAATACCTGATGGATCTCGTTCATCGTCATCGAGAAACTCCTGACGAGTTCGGCGACGACATGATCAAGGTTCTTCTTGGTGCCGAAGTCACCGGCGAAGATGGAGAACTTCGTTCGCTGAACGACGATGAATTGGTGCAGTTCACACTGCTTCTCTACGTGGCTGGTACCGAAACTGTCATGCGCCTTCTCGGCAATGCAGCAGTGGTTCTGGCGCAACACTCTGAGCAGCGAGCAGAGCTCGTTGCTGATCCGTCTTTAATTCCGAACGCTGTTGAGGAACTGCTTCGCTACGAAGCGCCGTCTCCGGTCAACGGTCGTTGGGTGTTGAAAGACGTTGAACTCCACGGAACCAAGATTCCAGCCGGATCAAAAGTTCTCCTCCTTACCGGCAGCGCTGGTCGTGACGCCGACGCGTTCTCTGACGCCGATGCATTCGATATTCATCGCAACATCAAAAAGCACGTCACCTTTGGCTATGGCATTCACTTCTGCCTCGGAGCTTCGTTGGCCCGAACCGAAGGGCGCATTGCCATAGAAGAAACGCTGAAGCGTCTTCCGAACTGGGAGATCGTTGACGGAAAGACCGTTCGTCAGCACACCAGCACGGTGCGCGGGTATTCCGAAGTCGGGATCAGAGTTTCCTGATTCTCAGCGGAATGACTGGATCGGCAGATGGGTAGCCATCGCTGATCCGGGTGGTCCGAGAAGTTGATGGGCGCGCAGGTTGCGCTTGTGGAACAGGACGAGAAGTTCTTCGTCGTAGGTTCCGGTGTCGGCATCGTCAAGCACAAACGCTTCAAGATCAGCTTCACCCGTAAACCAGTCAGTAGATCGATAACCAAGCAGTTGATGGAGATCGTCGAGATCAGCGTTGCTTACTTGATCGCCGATTTCGACGGCTCGAGCCGCATGACGTGCTTCTCGAAACAGCGCGCGCAGTCGGTACTTGAGGAATTCGTCATCGACGGCGCCGTCGCCAACCGATAAGGACTTGAGGACCGTGGCCATGTGTTCAACGGGTGTTGACGCGCGACCCTCGCGAACCTCGGGTTCTGCGACGGTCGGTAGTTCTACCTGGAGGATCTCACCCAATGCTTCGGTGGCAAAAAGATTGGTTTCGTAACACCACTGCATGTTGGTCATGAGGTCGGTATCGACGTTTGGTCGCCGAACGGCTTGGCCAAGTGCGAGTTGGTTCGTAAGCGTGAAGGCAAAGTGGTGGCGCATCAGTGCATCAATGTCGATTTCGGTGCCCGAAAGTTCCTCGTAGCGCGCGTAGAGCGTGGGGAAGTCTCCGTAACCAACGATGGTGTCGCGCATACGCCACGCCGCGAGGTCCATCATGGGGTCGCCGATGTGTCCGATTTCGAGATCGAGAACGGCGACGATCTGTCCGTCGGCATTGTGGAATTGACCCGAATCCCAGCAGATGACCGATTCACGACCCTTTGAGTGTGGAGGATTGCGACGCAACCAGCCCAAACAGAACTCCATAAATGGATCAGGGCCGTTCTTGGTGGAGCGATAGACCGCTTCGTATTGGTGGAGTCCAAGTAGGCCGGAATGTTCGGGTGTTTCGGCCCGCATGATGCCGGCTGCGGCGAACGGTTCAACATCGAGCGCATGCATACGAGCAAGGATCTGCAGATAATCATCGACTGCCGACGCTCGATCGGCATCGCTGGTGTTCTCGAAATGTTGCTGACCGCCGACGCGGTCCATGACATAGGCCATGGGCTCGTCGATCCAGCCGTGTACGGCAGGTGTTGGGATGTCGCGCTCATGCAACATCGCCTGCAATGTCATTTCGTGTCGCAACGGGAAGATCAGCGGCATGTCGGTGCGATCGCCGCGAACGACGAGCGACTGCGTAACTCCGCCGTGGGCGAGTTCGGCAAACCACACGGGACGCCAACGCGGCTGGCGCCAGATCGAAGTGACGGTGCCGCCAAGATTTACTTCAAGCCACGCTTGAACCTGCGCAGTGTCCTGACGCGGTTGTTCGGTCATTGGCTCAGTCGGCACCGAGGAAGGGCGGACGTTCGCCACCACCATGTGCAGCAATTTCTGCACCCGTGATGTAACCGGCCAGATCGCTTGCGAGCCACACCGCAATATCGCCAACGTCGGAGGGCATCGCGAACCGTCCCATTGGGATTTCGGATTCGATGCGTTCGCGTTCTGCACCTTCTCCGTAGAACAACGCTGCTTGTTCGGTGAGAATCAAACCGACAGTGATGGTGTTGACACGAATGTTCGGTGCCCACTCCATCGCCAGCGTGGTCGAGAGTTGCAGCAGGCCGGCCTTTGCCGCGCCATACGCTGCAGTAGTGGGCGAGGGGCGATTCGCTACGACGCTTCCGATGTTGATGATTGAACCACCGTCGGCCTGGTTCACCATGTGGTGATGGGCGCGTTGCGCGACGTAATAGGGGGCGAGCAGATTGAGTTCGACGATTCGCTGGGTGAACTTCGGGGGAGCTTCTGCCGTATCGGCCGGAGGCGAGCCCCCAGCGTTGTTCACAACACAATCGAGGCGACCGGCCACCGCAAAGGCGGCATCGACGGCGGCGTAGGCGGCTTCGCCGTCTCGGAGGTCGGCAGGGATGAAATGCCATTCGGCTGGCAGGGGAGTTTCCGCTTCTCGCCGGGCGCAAACGATCACCGTTGCACCAGCGTCGGAGAACCGCTGGGCGATGCCTCGGCCCACGCCTTTGGTTCCTCCAGTGATAAGGACAGAGCGTCCTGTGAGGTCGATCTCAAGCGCCATGGGCGAACCCTACAACCGGGCCCGCAGGGCTTCTCAGATGGCCTGCTCCATCTGACTGATTGTGAGGTCACCGGCTAGCGTCGAAGCCCTATGGGTATCGAAGTGAGCATCGGAACAGAGGGCATTGCCGAGGTCGTGCAGAACTGTCCGCCAGTCAACGCCCTCACCGTGGCGGAGTGGTTCCAACTCGGTGATGAAATCCGCCGACTTGGGGCCGATCGCTCCGTTCGGGCCGTCATTCTCCGGTCTGAGGGTCGAGGATTCAACGCCGGGGTCGACATCAAGGAAATGCAGAACACCGAGGGATTCGGTGCCCTCATCGGCGCCAACAAGGGCTGTTATCACGCCTTCGCTGCAGTGTACGAGTGTGAAGTTCCCGTGATCGCGGCGGTTGCCGGATTCTGTGTCGGTGGCGGCATTGGTCTCGTGGGAAATGCCGACGTCATCGTCGCTTCCGACGATGCGTTCTTCGGACTTCCCGAGGTAGATCGTGGAGCGCTCGGCGCGGCCACCCATCTCTCACGACTTGTCCCGCAGCACAAGATGCGCGAAATGGTCTACACCTCGGCCAACGCAACCGCGCAGCAACTTCATGCTTGGGGTTCGGTCGCTCGAGTTGTTCCGCGAGATGAACTGCTTGCAGTGGCTCGAGAAATTGCGGGCAATATCGCAGCGAAGTCACCAACGGTGATTCGTGCTGCCAAGGAAAGTCTGAATGGCATCGACCTTTGGGATGTCAAGAAGTCCTATCGATTCGAGCAGGGCTTCACGTTTGAATTAAATCTCTCTGGCGTGGCCGACGAACTGCGCGACGACTTTGTCGCTGAAGGAAAGTCGGCGGGCTCGAGTGGAGCAACGAAGTCTGAGAAGGGAAAGAAGTAAATGGCCGACAAGCGCATGACCGAAGATGAAGCGGTCGCAACGCTTTCTGATGGAATGACAATCGGCATTGGTGGATGGGGTTCCCGTCGCAAGCCGATGTCGTTGGTGCGGGCACTGCTTCGCTCCAACCTCAAAGATCTCACCATCGTTTCCTACGGTGGCGCCGATGTTGGTCTGCTGTGCGCGGCCGGCAAGGTCAAGCGCCTTGTGTACGGCTTCGTATCGCTCGATTCGATTGCCCTCGAGCCACACTTTCGCGCTGCTCGCCAGAACGGCAAAATTCCCGAGGTCGTGGAATACGACGAAGGCATGCTGCAGTGGGGGCTCTACGCCGCAGCGCTCCGCCTTCCGTTCCTACCCACTCGCGCTGGCCTTGGTTCCGATGTTGTGAAGAACGATCCGAGCCTTCGCACCGTGAAGTCTCCCTACGCCGACGGCGAAGAACTTCTCGCCGTGCCCGCGCTCAATCTCGATGCTGCATTCGTGCATCTGAATCGCGCCGACGAACGCGGCAACTCACAGTTCCTCGGTCCCGATCTGTATTTCGACGACCTGTTCCTCGGTGCAGCCGCCGTTGGTCGACGATTCCTTTCCACCGAGAAGATCATCCCCACCGAAGAACTTCTGAAGAACGGCACGATTCACACCATGAAGATCAACCGTTCAATGGTCGATGGTGTGATCGAAGCGCCAAACGGAGCACACTTCACGAACTGTCAGCCCGATTACGAGCGTGACGAGAAGTTCCAGAAGGAATACGCCGACGCAGCCAAGGATCCAGAAATCTGGAAGGCATTCGTTGACACGTACCTCTCCGGCTCTGAAGCCGACTACCAGAAGGCGGTGGCAGCCCGATGAACGATGCAACGCTTGGTGAAATCTGTGTCGCAGCCGTGGCCGACACGTTCCGGGGCGATGGCGAAATTTTCGCTTCCGGTATGGGCACAATTCCAATGCTCGGCGCACGACTGGCGCGCGCCACGTTTGAACCAGAACTGCTCGTGAGCGATGGCGAAGCATTCTTTGTTGCTAACGACCTTCCTGTCGGTGGTACCGATAAGCAGGTTGAAGGCTGGATCCCATTCCGCACGGTGTTCGATGCCCTTTGGGGCGGACGTCGCCATGTGGTGATGGGCGCAAGTCAGATCGACGCGTTCGGCAATCAGAACATCGCCAACATCGGCGACTGGAACAAGCCGAAGTCGCAGCTTCTTGGCGTTCGCGGTGCTCCTGGCAACACGATCAACCACACCACCTCGTATTTCATTGGCAACCAGACCAATCGAGTCTTCGTGGAAAAAGTCGACACCGTGTCAGGTATTGGTTATGACCGTGCCGCAAAACTTGGTGACTGGGTCAAGGCCCATCACGAGATTCGTCGCGTTGTTACCAACCTTGCGGTGTATGACTTCAATACTCCTGATCACCACATGCGCGTTGCGTCGCTGCACCCCGGGGTGTCGATCGACGATGTGGTTGCGGCGTGTTCTTTCGAACTCGTGATTCCTTC
>CAMAYJ010000002.1 GCA_945862505.1 Bifidobacterium breve
AAGGACGCGTTGAAGGCGATTGGCGTGCAAGGCATGACAGTCGACGAGGTGAAGGGTTTTGGCCGCCAAGGTGGCCACACCGAGACCTATCGCGGCGCCGAATACACCGTTGATCTTGTGCCCAAGGTGAAGATCGAAGTCCTTTGCGAAGAAGCGATGACCGACCAGGTCGTCGACTCAATCGTGTCCGCAGCCCGTACCGACAAGATCGGCGACGGCAAGGTGTGGGTCATCCCAGCAACAGCTGTGGTTCGCATCCGCACCGGTGAACGAGATGCGGAGGCGCTGTGATGAGCACCAATTCCGCAATGAACCTGGCCCTTGAGGCCCCAACCCGACGGAGGATTCCTCTGAACGCCAAACGACTTGCCGTTGGCGCGATTGTCGGCGCAGGCACGCTGCTTGCGCTCGGCGGCAACGCTTTTGCTCAAACTCTTACCGAGGAAGCACCGGTAGCCGATCTTGAGACTGTTGCAAAGACTGCAGATCATGCGATCCAGTCCGGCAACCTTCTTTGGATCGTCTTGGGCGCAGCCATGGTCATCTTCATGCAGGCGGGTTTCGCACTTGTTGAAACCGGCTTCTGTCGAGCCAAGCACGCTGCTCACGTTGTCAGCACAAACCTTGCGATCTTCTTCCTTGGTTTTGTTGGCTTCTTCCTTGTTGGTTGGTCGTTCATGTTCGGTGGCTACAGCTACTTGCTGCCGGGCTTCGATTACGGACTCAACCATGCTGCTGGTGGAGCGCTCATCGGTTCCGGTGACTGGGTCTTCCTGTGGCAGGGCGGATGGGCCGGTACCTGGTTCGACGGTGGCGATCTCGCCTACTCGGGTGCAGCTGCTGCGTTCTTCCTCTACATGGTGGCGTTCATGGACACCACTGCAACCATTCCGACTGGCTCGATGGCTGAGCGTTGGAAGTTCAAGTCATTCGTAATCTGGGGTCTGTTCTGCGGTGCGGTGTACTACCCGCTCTTCGGTGCATGGACCTGGGGTGGCGGATGGCTCGCCAAGTTGGGCAACTCACTGAACTGGGGCAACGGCTATGTCGACTTCGCCGGTTCCGGTGTTGTTCACGCTGCTGGTGGTGTCGCTGCTCTCGCTGGTGCGATTGTCCTCGGACCACGTATTGGCAAGTTCGGCAAGGACGGAAAGCCTCGTGCTCTTCCTGGCCATCACATTCCAATGGCGCTGCTCGGTACGTTCATCCTCCTGTTCGGTTGGTTCGGCTTCAACGCTGCATCGACCTTCGCATCCAGCGATCCGCAGATTGGTGTCGTCGCAGTGAACACTGCACTCGCCGGCGCCTTCGGCGGATTCATGGCCATGCTCTGGATCTGGAAGCGCACAGGCAAGCCCGATCCCGCCATGATGGCGAATGGTCTGCTTGCCGGTCTCGTGATCATCACCGCACCTTGTGCGTTCGTTGATCCGTGGGTTGCAGCGCTTCTGGGCGCCTTTGCTGGCGTCGTCGTCATCGAAGCGGTGTTCTTCATCGAACGCAAGATGAAGATCGACGATCCGGTGGGCGCAATCGCAGTCCACGGCGTCTGCGGCACCCTTGGCGTGATTGCGGTTGGTCTTCTGGCCAATGGCAAGTACGGCCTCGACGCAGGTGGCTCTGGCATCGGTTGGAACGGCACCACCACGTCAGTTACCGACGGCGTTGCCGACGGTGTCACTGGTCTCTTCTACGGAGGAAACGGTGCGGGTCAGCTCCTGGCTCAGCTCGCCGGTGTGGTTGTTCTTTGGACACTGATCTTGGGTGTGGCCTTTGCCTTCTTCAAGATTCAGAACGCTCTCACCAAGGGCGGAATTCGAAGCGATGCCGACGAAGAAGTTGCAGGCCTCGACATGGCCGAGATGGGCGTCTTCGCCTATCCGGAATTCTCGGGAACCCACGAGGGTCTCGTCTCGAGCGACGCCTGAGCTTCATCGCTCCTTGCAGTGTCGGCCCGGTTTCGGCCGGGTCGACACTGAGCGGGAATCGACCCGCAGTCCGCACATTCCATCAAGACACCCCAAGCACCGTGATCGACACGGAGACGCTGGGATGCGAATCTTTCTCGCCGGAGTGGTCCGGTCCAACTATGGCAACCATGACTGCAGGAAAACTCATGACCTCCTCATCTTCAGAGAAGTCCTCGAAGTCCTCGAAGGGCGCCAAGGCCGGCTCGAATGTTGATCTCACGTTTGCCGCCGAGTGGAATGCACTCGATAAGCCGACCCGTCGACAGGTCCGTCGTCTCGTGCGTATTGGTCGTCCGCAGGAGAATGCCAATGACGCTCGTATGGCCGTGGGGTTCGCCGCTTATCAGCGCACCCGTCCCTGGTTCCGTTTCTTTTGGTTGTGGTTTACACCGCTGATGGTTGCCGGTGTTGTTGCCGGATTTGCGGTGCACCCGATCATCATCGGCATGGTTCTTGCCGCTGCAGGCAACGCCTATCTCGTTCGTCGGGCATTCAAGAAGACTGAATGGCTGAACGAACCGCTTCTTGACGGCAGCGCAGATAACTAAACGAGTTCGCAAAACGAAGAAGAGCCGCCCGAGGGCGGCCCTTCTCGCGTTCGTTAACGGAGTAACTAGGCGTTGACCGTTTCGGCCGGCGCTTCGATGCCACTGCCGAATCGCTTGGAGATAACAAGCGCACTCACAACAACCACAAGTGCTGCGCCAGCGACGACGTAACGCATGTTGTTGTGTTGCAACTCGATGATGGCGGGAAGCATCAACAGCGATACAAGGTTCATCACCTTGATAAGCGGGTTGAGTGCCGGGCCGGCAGTGTCCTTGAAAGGATCACCAACGGTGTCGCCAATGACGGCAGCTTTATGGGTTTCAGAACCCTTGCCGCCTTCGTTGCCATCTTCGATGTACTTCTTGGCGTTATCCCATGCCCCACCTGCGTTGGACAGGAAGTTGGCCATGAGCTGGCCGGTCACGATCGCGGCGGCAAGGAATGCACCAAGTGCAAGGTAACCAATGCCGAAACCAATGATGACGGGCGTAAGGACTGCGAGAAGTGCAGGCGTGGAAAGTTCACGAAGCGATGCGCGGGTGCAGATGTCGATCACTGCACCGTGATCGGGACGCTCGGTGTAATCCATGATGCCGGGCTTCTCGCGGAATTGACGGCGAACCTCTTCAACAACTGTTCCGGCCGTGCGAGACACAGCGCGGATGGCAAGTGAAGAGAACAAGAACGCAACCGAACCACCGATAAGAAGACCGATGAATGTCTTCGGATCGGCGACGTTGATCGAAACAAGACTGGCAAGCGTGCCGTCGAGTTCCGCGTAGGCAACCTGCACAACGTCGGTTGTGGCGCGCACGATTGTTTCGGCGTACGAAGCGAACAACGCAACGGCGGCGATAACGGCCGATCCGATAGCGAAGCCCTTGGTAACGGCCTTCGTGGTGTTACCGACTGCGTCGAGGCCAACCATGATTCGCTCAGGTTCACCCTCGAACTCGCCAGCCATTTCCGCAATACCTGCGGCATTATCGGCAACAGGACCAAAGGTGTCTTCGGCCACGATGATGCCGGTGGTGGCAAGCATGCCAATGCCGGTAAGGGCAACGAGATACAGCGAGAACGCGATGTTGCCGCCACCAAGACCAAGTGCAGCCCCAATGGCGACAGCAATTGCGATGAGCGCCCACACTGCGGATTCAAGGCCAAGGGAAATACCTTCGAGCACCGTGGTGGCAGGGCCAGTGCGGGCTGCCTTGGCGATGTCCTTTACGGGCTTGGTCTTGGTCGAGGTGAAGTACTGCGTGATCTTTGAAGCAGCAAAGCCAAGGATGACACCAACAACGATGGCGCCAAAGAGGCGAGCGCCGGGGTGTGAAATTGTCGAACCCTTGGGGTTACCGATGTAAAGGAAGGCAACAAGACCGGCGCCAATGATGGCGATGATCTGAGCGGTGTAAATGCCGCGGTTGATGGCCTTCAGCGCATCGTTGCCATCGCTTGGTCGTCCCTTCACGACGAAGATGCCGATCATCGATGCAATAAGACCGATAGTGACAACGGCCAGCGGGAAGATGAGGCCCTTCACGGCAACGCCGCCGCCGCTGATGATGGTGACGCCATCGATCTCAAGCTTGTCAACGCCAAGTCCGATGGCCTGGAACGCTGAGACACCGAGGATGATCGACGCCACGAGCGTGACGGCGAAGGACTCGAAGAGATCGGCGGCCATACCGGCACAGTCGCCCACGTTGTCGCCAACGTTGTCGGCGATCGTGGCGGGGTTGCGGGGGTCGTCTTCAGGGATGCCTGCTTCGACCTTGCCAACAAGGTCGGCGCCAACGTCGGCAGCCTTCGTGAAGATGCCGCCACCCACGCGCAGGAACAGTGCAAGCAGCGAGCCACCGAAGCCGAAGCCAATGAGGATCGAGGTTGAGGTGTTCTGGAACAACATCACGATGACCACAGTGCCGAGAAGGCCGAGACCAGCGGTAAGAAGACCAGCGACGCCACCGGTGCGGAAAGCAACCTTGAGTGCAGCGTTGAAGTCGCTGCGCTTCGCTGCAGCGGCGGTGCGGACATTGCCGCGAACGGCGAGCCACATACCGAAGAAGCCGATGGCCGCAGAGAAGAGGCAGCCCATGATGAAGGCGGCGGTGCGGAAAAGGCCTGATTGCAGGAAGGACATGACTTCCTCGCCGCCAATGACGCTCTTTCCACCTACTTCAAGAACCGGCATCTTGTTGATTGCAGTTGAAGTGAGGAACACCACAACGGCAAGCGGGACAACGATGATGCCGATCGTGCGGAACTGACGCTTGAGGTAGGCGAGTGCGCCTTCCTGAATCGCGCCAGCGATTTCCTGCATCTTGTCGGTGCCTTGCTCCTGCTTGAGCACGCCGCGCATGAGCACGACGCCAAGAAGCAGGGCGAACACTGCAACGGCGGCGGCAAAAATCAGCCATCCCCATTCAGTGCTGGTAAGCGTAAAGGCTTGATAGCCACCTTCGGCGGCGAGAACCTGGGTCATCTGGTCCATCCTGGTGAGGGTTCCGTGGGATTCGGAACGGGCAAAAAACGCGCACGGGACCGGCCCGTGCGAGGCCTGAACAGTACCGCGGTCGGGTCCTCAGGCTTGAAATGGTGGGTTCGGAGCCTATCGAGGGGCCGGGAAGGGGCCCAGAGGGTGCGAACATGGGGGAAGATCGCGTCCGATGGCCCCCACGACCATGGCCATTCCCATGGGGTCTCGGTTCGGGCCGGAGCTCGCCACACTGGCCGGCTCTGAGCACAGGTTCAGTTATCAATCGCCGATTGCGTAGAACTGACCACTACGAGTGCCTACGTAGATTCGGCCCTTCCAAACGGTGGGCGTTGACTCAATGCATCCACTGAGTTTCACAGTCCACTTGAGTGGCGGGTCGATTCGTGGATTCGAAACGTCGTAGGCGTTCAGGTTTCCCTGACAGTCGCCCTCGATCAGCGTGTTGTCGACAACAACGGGTGATCCCCAAGTTTGGGATCTGAGATTCTTTTCCCAAAGAACTTCGCCAGTGTTCTGGTCGATGCCAAGAACTCGTCCGGCATTTGTCGCCGCGTACACAACGCCGTTCGCGATCGCAGAAGTGGCCCAAATTCCTTGTTTTCCTGGGGCTTGGTCTTTGACGGACCACACAATCGGATTGTCTGGTTTTGTCGGATCAAGCTTCACGATCTGGCCGACTTCGGTAGATCTGGCGTTCCGTCGTTCATATTCGGAACCGATGTAGAGGAATCCGTCCTTGTCAGCGACAACCGATGCGTCGGTGTCATCGCCTGTCCAGAAGCGGAATGTTCGAGTTGGTGTTCCGCCCGATTTCAGCTTGCTGATGTCCCAGCCCTGCACCAGACCGCCGGAGTTCGCGAAGTACGCGGTGTTCCCCGTGATCGCTACGGAGTTCTCAATCGAGAACTGTCGGTCAGGGATATTCGACTGGAGTTCGGCGTCCCAACTTGGAGTCTTGAATACGACCTGAGGGGCAACGGTGACTTTGCCTGCGGCGTCGTATCCGCGGTTTAACTTAACGATGTAGAACCAGCTGTTCTCGCCGCCTTCGAACATGTAGTCGTCGATGATGAGTGGTGAACCATCCCAGTCATCGTTCCAAACCTGTTGAACTCCGTCGTACGCGGAAAGCTTCCAGAGCTCAACCGGTGTTGGACCTCGGTCCGTGGCGATGATGTGTAAGAAGTTGTCTCGCGAACCGCTGTAGGTGAGCGGAAAGCCATCAGGATCGGTCGTCACCGTTCCCTTGATGATGTCGCCAGTTTTGAATGGGCTGATGATGTCTTTGCCGGTCTCTGCATCGAGCCAGTGGACTGCGTAGTCATAGGCGCCGAACGACACAATCGTTTTGCCATTGGACTCATAAACATTTGGATTGCCCGTCCAACCAGTTCCGCACCATGTTGAGGTGCCAGAGCCGTCAGTCGATTTTCCACACATGCCGCCGCTCTGCGGATAGGACCACAGAATTTTTGGTGCCGAGGGGACGGGGCCTAGTCCATAGAAAGAGCGTGTTGGATTTCCACGGAACGTAAGAACACCTGGAACTTTCGTGCTCCACATGGACCCTGAAGATTTCGGGTTTACCCAACCGTCGTACGGAGCTTCGGTGGTTGTCGTGGTTCCCTTGGCAGTGGTTGTCGGAGATTCAGAGGAAGCGTTGTCGCCGTCGGCTGTTTTCGAATCCGAGCCATTGGTGACGATGAGTAGCCCAATGACGATGACGGCCACAGCGACCACTGCCAGACCGAAGACTCGCCACGGAGTTTTGGGGACGGGTTTGGCGTGCTTCATTGCGATACCCGATTCGGATCCGGGGGAACGCCAACCGATCAGCCAGCGCTGCCTTCGGCGACCAGACGCTCAAGCACGAGTTCGGGGTTGTCGGCCTCGAGGCGCTCGAGCCAAAACTGGCTTTCGAACAGCGCCATGAGCGTACCGTCGGCCTTCTCAAGGATTCGGACACCCCGCATCCCTTGCAACTTTGATGCGCTTTCGCGGTCTGTGCGCCGGGCAACTTTGTAATTCGTCGGCGAGAGTTCAACGGGAGCACCGAACTCGTTTTCGAGTCGGTAGACGGCAACGTCGAACTGCATGGGGCCAACTGCTGCGAGAACCGGAGCGGAATCGCCCTGATCGATATCGCGCAGAACCTGAACGACACCCTCTTCATCGAGCTGGGCGATTCCTCGACGGAATTGTTTGTAGCGAGCCGTGTCCTTCACTCGTGCCACCGAGAAGTATTCGGGAGCGAAACTGGGAATCGCCGGAAACTCGACGGGTTGTTCGAGCCAGAGCGTGTCGCCAACTCGAACATCGGTGGCATTGACAAGCCCGACAACATCGCCAGGAAATGCTTCATCAATGGTTTCGCGTTCTGAACCGAATACCTGATGGGCATATTTCGTTGCGAATGGTTTACCGGTCGTGCCGTGGGTGATGACCATGCCACGTTCGAACTTGCCGGAACACACTCGGAGGAACGCAATGCGGTCGCGATGCGACGGGTCCATGTTCGCTTGAACCTTGAAGACAAATCCTGAAAAGGGATCATCGAGTTTGCGAATGTCGCCCCCTACGTCGGGGCGCGCGCTTGGTGAAGGTACGAGATCAATAATTGCGTCGAGCAATTTGCGTACACCGAAGTTCGTGAGTGCAGAACCAAAAAAAGTTGGTGTGGACTGCGCTCCGACGAACAGTTCAACGTCGAGATCGGCGCCAACCTCATCGAGCAATGTGATGCCATCGAGGGCGGCCTGCCACGCATCGCCCTCATCGATCGCAGCCTGCGCGGGGTCAACAACTTCCTCTGGTGCTTCGGTTGCGCCACGTGCAACGCGAGTGAAGCGAGTAAACAAACCATCGCGGCGATCGATGACGCCGCGGAAGTCGCCAGCGATGCCAACCGGCCACGTGACCGGTGTGACAACAAGGCCAATTTGTTGTTCGATTTGATCGATCAATTCGAGTGGATCGAGCCCGGGACGATCCCACTTGTTGATGAAGGTGAGAAGCGGCATATCGCGTTGGCGGCAGACATCGAACAATTTGAGCGTTTGCGGCTCGATACCTTTGGCTGCGTCGAGCACCATGACGGCCGCATCGGCGGCCGCAAGGACTCGGTACGTGTCTTCTGAGAAGTCGCGGTGGCCAGGTGTGTCGAGAAGGTTGACGACACAGTCGCGGTAGGGGAACTGGAGCACGGTCGAAGTGATTGAAATTCCACGTTGCTGCTCTAACGCCATCCAGTCAGAGGTGGCAGAGCGGCGGCCGGAGCGAGCCTTCACCGCGCCGGCCTCGCTGCTGAGCGCGCCGCCGTAGAGAAGGAATTTCTCGGTCAGCGTGGTTTTGCCCGCATCAGGGTGACTGATGATGGCAAAAGTGCGACGACGCGAGGCCTCAATAGACGGGGTGGACATTGGTCGGAGGGTAGCGGTCAGTGAGCCGCGGTCGAACAGGCGGGGCACACACCGATGAGATCGAGTCGGTGGTGTTCAATTCGGAACCCGTGACTGTTCGCAATCGAAGCGGCGAAGGACGCTACGCCGTCTTCAAGATCTGTCGGAACGTCGATGTCAGCGACGGTTCCGCAAGAATCGCAAATGAGGTGGTGATGGTGGTGGCCAGTGAGGTCTTCGGCCAGCTCAAATCGAGCCGTGTCGTCAGCTGTAACGAGGCGGCGAACAACACCAGCATCCTCTAGTACCGACAGATTTCGGTACGCGGAACTTTGCGGCATTCCGGTTGCGACATCGATGAGTTCAACAACAGTGACTGGGCGATCAGCTGAAGCCATGGCATCGACAAGTGCGCGTCGATTGGCGGTGTAGCGCTGTCCGTCGCGGCGGAGGCGCTCATCGGCGGTGTCGTGAACGTCGATCTGTTTCGGATTCATGGTCGTCGAAGTCTACGGGGGTTAGGAATACAAGCGATGGGTGCGGGGCACGTAGGCTCGCCGACGTGCCCAGTACTGATCAGACGCGTGAATTTCCGGGGGCGAAGGCGCCTGAGCGCACTGGTTCCATCGATAGCAGTGGTCTTCGACTCGCGTTGAACGAGTGGGGCGAGCCCGGCGCTCCAGTCATTGCGATGGTGCACGGAGGTTTCGATTTTTCTCGCACGTTCGATGTTTTTGCACCGATGATTGCTGAGGCTGGTTGGCGCGTCGTCGCTTGGGATGCGCGTGGACACGGGGATTCCGATCACGCTCATCTCTATGGCTGGGCCGCTGACGTTCGCGATCATCTCGCCGCAATTCAATCGATCAGTAGCGAACCAATTGTCTTGCTTGGCCATTCGAAGGGGGGTGGCCAGTTACTTGACCTTCTCGACGGCCGTCCGTCGCTCGCCCGAGCATTCGTGAATCTCGATGGCCTTCCGTCCCAGTTCTCCTCTCCTGACGTCAACGATCGTGAGCGTCGTCGAATGCGACGCGCTGATTTGGCTTCGGGACTTGACCGCCGTCGACGTCGCGCAGAGCTCACTCGGCGTCCCGACACGATCGAGGGCTTGGCCGAACGACGTCAGCCGATGAATCCGCGACTTACGCGTGAGTGGCTTGAATACCTTGTAACTGTCGGCGCTCGTCACGACGACGAGGGTTGGCGATGGAAGATCGATCCGGTGTTGCATCTCGGAGGCTTTGGCCCGTGGCGTCCGGGTTGGTCGCTCGACCACCTTGCAGCATTGGAAATGCCGTTCCTAGGCGTGTTGTCAGGAGTTCAAGACGATCCGATGGGGTGGAAGAGCCGACGCGGTGACATCGAACCGTTCCTCCCGCCAGGCGGACAACTTGAGTTCTATGACGATATTGGCCACTTTCTGCATATTGAACAAACACGGTTCATTGCTGACCTTGTGCTCAAGTTTTTGGAGCCACACCGATGATGCGGCGTACAGAGTTTCTCCTAAACGGTTCTCTACGACTCGCATTGCACACGTTGGCCGAAGGCGAAGGACGTCCATTGCTGTTGCTCCACGGTCTCGGGGAGCAATCGCCGATGTCTCGGCCCGAGTGGACTTCGGCGTGGAACGGTCCAGTTCTCGCTCTCGATTTCACCGGACACGGCGAGTCGGATGTTCCGGTGAGCGGTGGGTACACCCCTGAAGGTTTGATGTCCGACGTTGATGCGGTGCTCGCTGAACATGGTCCCGTCACCATTGTCGGGCGCGGATTTGGAGCGTGGGTCGGACTCTTAGTTGCCGGAGCACGGACCTCGCACGTTCATGGCGTTGTGCTTTTTGATGGAAGCGGCGCGGTTGGTGGCGGTTCACAGCCGCCAACTCCATATGTGAATGTTCTCCCCGCTTCAGGAACCACGAAACCTGATCCGTATGCGCTTCTCGAACTCAGCCGTGATCCACGGCCGCCCGATTACGCGCTCGATTACGTGCGATTCATTCTTGAAGATTCGGAAATCGAGAATCCGATTGTGGTGAGCGCGCGAATCCGACCAGAGTGGTTGGCTGCAGTTGCCTCCGACATCGGTGTGATTGAACTTCCGCTGGAACAGGCAATCGAATCGTTCGCCTGACGATCGAATTCGTTACAGATCGCGAGTTCCGACATAAACGGCGAGTGCTTCGAGCGCTTGGCATGCCTCGGTTGAGACGTCGATGATTTCGAGAGCCTTGATCGCTTGAGCGGTGAGCTGACTGATACTCGACTCGATCTCCGCTAATGCACCCGTGTCGATGAAGACAGCCTGAATCGCCAGAATCTCGTCGAGGCTGAGGTCCAGACAACCAATTCGTTCGAGAGTTCGGAGTTGTGTGGGCGTTGCGCGCTCGAGGGCAATGGCCAAAATCGGAGTTGGCTTTCCTTCCCTCAGATCGTCACCTACGGGCTTACCAGTGCGTGCGGTGTCGCCGAACGTTCCAAGGATGTCGTCGCGCAATTGAAATGCTTCACCCAATGGCTCGCCGTAATGAGAAAGTGGTTCCTCAAGTTCATCGAGCCGACCGGCTAACGCCGCGCCAACATGTAACGGGCGTTCGATCGTGTACTTTCCCGACTTGTAGCGGACAATTCGCCGAGCCGTCTGCAGGTCAACGCCGCCTCGGGCAGCCCCAAGGACATCGAGGAACTGGCCAATATTCAGCTCGATCTTCAATTCGTTCCAAATCTCGAACGCAGCGGCCGGAGCATTCGACATAAGGCGATCGGCGTAGACCTCGGCGAGGTCTCCGATAAGGATTGCGATGCCTTCACCGAATCGCCGCGCCTCACCGCTCCATGCGCTTTCTTGATGATCTGCATCGAACGTGACATGCACGGTTGACTCGCCTCGTCGAATTGAAGATCCATCCATGACATCGTCATGAATCAGCGCAAACGCGTGGAGCATCTCAAAGGCTGCCCCTGCATCGATCACGCCGCTGTCTCCAGGCGCGCCGCCGGCACCGACAAATGCCCAGTGGCAGAACGCAGGTCGTAAACGCTTTCCGCCATCGAGTACGAATCGAGTCAATACATCGATCGGCGCTGCAAGATCGGCATCGACTGCGACCCATCGGGCGCGTTCGGCCTCGAGGATCGAACGAAGTCGAGCCTCAACGGGAGCGGCAACCGTGGTGAGTGCCGCGGGACCTTCGGTGGGCGGCGAACCGATCACTCGTCGTCGACGTCAGCGTCGAGTGCATCGAGGTCGGCGACGATGCGAGTGACCTCAACCTGAGCGTTTTCGAGGCGACCGCGGCACAGCTCAATGAGGTCAGCAGCACGACGAACCTGTTCAGCGAGTCGATCGACATCGACATCGTCTGCTTCGAGTTCGGTGAGTATGGCTTCTAGCTCAGTGACGGCCTCGGCGTAGCCAAGTGAATCAGCAGAGTCTTTCTTCGTGGCCATTGGATCTCTCAATCAGTTGCAGTTGCGGTGCTGGTGATGGTGCCGTCAGAAACGGTTGTGACAAGGGTGTCACCTAGAGACACATCGGCGCTTCGCCGGACGACGGTACCTCTCTCGGTACGAGTGATTGACCAGCCGCGCGCCAGAGTCCGAACCGGATCGACGGCACTGAGCCGAGCGGTAAAGAGTTCGAGGCTCTGCTTTTCTGACTTCATCGTGGTCTCAAGGGATCGATTGAGGCGCGAGGTCGTACTGGAGAGCCGATGTCGCTCCACCGTGAGTCGGGTTCGGGCTCCGAGGGCGGCGTGGCGGGCCGAGCGGGCGAGCCGTTCGCGTTCAACCTCAAGAGTTGTGGAAACGATTTCCGCGATGTCACCCCACGCCGTTTCTCCACGAGTGACGACTTCCATGGCGATGTCGACGAGAGCTTCTGCACAGGCAGTTGGAGTCTTGTTCGCACAATGGGCCACGACATCGGCGACGCTTGTATCGATTTCATGTCCGATACCGGTGAAGACGGGAACCGATGACGTTGCTATTGCTCGAGCAACAACCTCGTGGTCGAAGATCGCGAGGTCAAGTCGCGAGCCACCGCCGCGGACGAGGGCGATGACGTCGACCTTGTTGTGCTGTGCGGTTCGGAGAGCAGCAGCGATAGTGCGTTCGGCGCCGGCACCTTGAACTTTTGAGTCGATGAACTCGACCCGCCAAGGAAGTCGGCTCTCGATAAGCGAATGCATGAAGTCTGCCTGCGCAGCGCTTTCGTCGGCAGTGATGAGCGCGATGTGCAACGGCATTGGTGCGAGAGCAAGAGAACGATTGCGGTCGATGAGGTTCTCGGCGCGCAGCACTGCAAGTACGCGCTCGCGTTCAGACTCGAGCGCTTCGAGTGTGAAGGCAGGATCGATATCCTGCATCGACAACTGAAGACGGCCACCCGCTAACCACAATTCAAGCGGTCCACGGATACGAACCTTGACGCCTTCTTCCAGACGGACTGTTCCGGCGCTCTGAAGCTTTTGTTCAACCTTTGGTCGGGCGCGACTCCACAGAGCGACGGGCACTTTGGCGGTGATCGCCCCCTTCTCATCGCGATCTACGAGATCAAAATAGAAGTGGCCGCGGGATTCACGAGCGCCAGAGATTTCGCCGTCGACCCAAACCGCTCCACCCAGCCGCGCCTTAATGGCGTCGGCAGTCGCAGTCATCAGTTCAGTCACCGTGTAATTCACGTCACTCATAGGCCGCACCGTAGCGGTGTTTGACCTTTGATCGTAGCGCCACGAACTGCTGAGAATTACTCCTGAACGAGCTCGATCAGCGTGCCGAGCGCGTCCTTGGGGTGAATAAACGCAACGGTTGTTCCGCGTGATCCAGGTCGGGGCGCGTCGTCGAGTACTCGAAATCCCTGTGCTTTGACGGCATCAAGCGCTTCGGCACAATTGGCCACGCGATAACCGACATGGTGAATTCCCGAGCCACCACGAGTGTTGAGCCACTTCGCGACGGTTGAGTCTTCACGAGTCGGGGTGAGGAGCTGAATATAACTCTCGGCAACCTTGAGCAGCGCCTCTTCAACGCCGTCGCTTTCGACAACTTCACGATGATCGACAACGGCACCGAACGTTTCTCGGTAGTAGTCGATCGCTGCACCCAGATCAGGAACTGCGATTGCAATATGGTCGATTTCTGTCAGCAGCGGTTTCCGGTTCGCAGCAGTTTCACTCATTTGAACTCCTGATTCTTCTTCGCCGGGACGGCGTGCGGTGATGGCCATGGTTCGTGTTTCCTCTACGCTCCGTGGCGACGGAACGCCGTGATGCGGTCTTCGCCGACCTTGGCGCGGAACTCGGGGTCGTCAATGCCAAGGCCTTCTGATGGCGCAAGGCACAACACGCCGATTTTGCCTTCATGCAAGTTCTTATGAACTTGGTAGGCGGCTTCACCAGTCTGCTCAAGCGGGTACACCGCTGAAAGGATTGGTTGAATCTTGCCTTCACAGATGAGTTGGTTAGCAGCCCATGCTTCGGCATAGTTCGCGAAATGTGAGCTGATGATGTTCTTTAACTTCATCCAGAGATGACGATTGTCGTATTCGATCATGAAGCCACTGGTTGCAGCACACGTAACGATGGTTCCGCCGCGAGCAGCAACGAAGACTGAGGCGCCAAAGGTTTGGCGGCCCGGGTGTTCAAACACGATGTCGACATCGCGACCGATCATTGAGCGGATGTCTTTGCCGAGTCGACGCCATTCTGTTTCGTCTTGGGTGTGCTCGTCGGACCAGAACCTGTAATTGGATGCCCGACGATCGATGACATGCTCAACGCCGAGGTCGTTCAGCAGCCCAACTTTTTCTGGTGATGACACAACACCCACTGGAGTGCCGCCACCGTTGAGGATGTACTGCACGGCGTAACCGCCGAGGCCACCCGACGCGCCCCAAACAAGAACGGCATCGCCTTGTTTCATTTGCGCGGCGTTCCTGCTCACCAGCATCCGGTAACTCGTGGAGTTGCACAACGCGTTAACTGATGCTTCTTCCCACGAAAGATGCGCGGGCTTTGGCATGAGCTGATTTGCTTTGACAACCGAAAGTTCAGCGAGTCCGCCATAGTTGGTTTCGAAACCCCAAATGCGTTGGTTGTCACCAAGCATTGAGTCGTTATGGCTTGATGGGTCTTGATCGTCGACGTGGTTGCAATGCACGACGACTTTGTCGCCGACCTTCCACTTGCGCACTGCGCTGCCAACTCTTAGGACAACACCCGACGCATCGGAACCGACAGCGTGGAACGGTTGGTCGTGACGTGCTCCCCAGCAACTCTCTTTGCCGAGGCGTTTGAGAAAGCCGAAGGTGGACACCGGTTCAAAGATCGATGACCAGACAGTGTTGAAATTGATTGAGCTCGCCATGACCGCGATTACTGCTTCGTCGGGGGCGAGTTCGGGCATGGCGATCTCTTGGAGATGAAGCGCCTGACGTGGGTCCTTGTCTTCTGACTCCATGCCGTCGAACATCGTCTGTTCGGAGGCGAGAACGACGGTGGCCTTGTAGGACTCGGGCAGGGCGATGGCGGCGAGTTCCTCGCCGGGGGCACCCTGGAGAATGGCATCGATGATCTGTTGCATGACGCGGCACGCTACCGGGCCTGATGGGCCTCAGGCCATGCGGACCGGGCGCCCTGAGGCCATGCGGTGGCGTTGGTTACCGGCGGGTACAGTTCTGGCCCGGGACATCGCCGTCCCTCCCGTCGATCGCCTGTCTGAGCCGGCGACGGGGAACAATTCCTCTTGGGAGGTTCAGACATGGCTGGTTCGGTCATTCTCGCTGGCGCTCGTACGCCTATCGGCAAGCTTTCTGGCTCGTTAGCCGGATTCGAAGCCACTGATCTTGGTGCACTGGCCATCCGCGCTGCTCTTCAGCGTGCTGGGCTCACTCCGGAACAGGTTGATTACGTGTTCATGGGTCAGGTGCTGCTCGGCGGTGCTGGTCAGATGACTGCACGTCAGGCATCAACCAAAGCTGGCATTCCCATGTCGGTTCCTTCGACCACCGTCAACAAGGTGTGTCTCTCAGGTCTCAATGCAATTCACCTTGCCGACCTCTACATCCAGTCCGGCGAGGCCGACATCGTTGTTGCCGGCGGTATGGAGTCGATGACCAACGCTCCGTATCTCATGCCTGGAGCTCGCGCTGGTTTGCGCATGGGTGACAGCAAAGTCATCGACTCGATGATGTTCGACGGACTGTTCTGCGCCATTGACCAATTGGCAATGGGCGCTGGCACCGAGAAGTACGCAGCCACCGCCGGAATCAGCCGCGAATCACAGGATGCACTTGCCGCACTTTCACACGCACGCGCCGTGAAGGCACAAGCTGAAGGATTTTTCAACGACGAGATCGTCAACGTCGAGATTCCGCAGCGCAAGGGCGACCCCAAGTTGTTCTCCGTCGACGAAGGCGTTCGCGTCGAATCGACCTATGACTCTTTGAGTGGCCTTCGCCCGGCGTTCGATAAGGCCGGAAACATCACCGCTGGTAACGCTTCGCAAATTTCCGATGGTGGCGCAGCAGTCATCGTTGCATCGGAGGCCGCTGCTGAACGACTTGGCATTACGCCGCTCGGTCGCATCGTCGGATATGGCCAGGTTGCTGGTCCCGATGCATCGCTGCTCGATCAGCCTGCCAATGCAATCAACAGTGCTCTTGATCGTGTCGGCATGAAGGTTAGCGATCTCGACCTCTTCGAATTGAACGAAGCATTTGCCGCAGTCGGAGTGGCTTCAATGACGAAACTTGGCATCACCGACGAAATCACCAACGTCAATGGTGGCGCAATCGCTCTTGGTCACCCCATTGGCATGTCGGGAACCCGTGTTGCCCTGCACCTCTTGCTGGAACTCAAGCGTCGCGGTGGCGGCAAGGGCGCTGCTGCACTTTGTGGCGGCGGTGGTCAGGGCGACGCCATCTTGCTGGAAACGATCTGAGCTAGTCGACGTCGCGGCGTCCCTCGAGGGCGCGGCCGAGCGTGAGCTCGTCTGCGTACTCGAGGTCGCCACCGACAGGAAGTCCGCTGGCAATTCGTGTGACGCGAATGCCGAGTGGTTTGAGTAAACGTCCCAAGTACATCGCGGTTGCTTCGCCTTCGATGTTGGGGTTGGTGCACAGGATGACTTCTTCGATGCCTTCGGGCTCGATGCGCACGAGCAGTTCTTTCACGCGCAATTGATCGGGGCCGATGCCTTCGATGGGGCTGATCGCACCTTGAAGTACGTGATAGCGACCTCGGTATTCGCCGGTCTTTTCAACTGCCACGATGTCGCGAGGTTCTTCAACGACGCACACTACGCCTGCCTCGCGGCGTGTATCGCTGCAGATTCCGCAGGAGTCACCTTCGGACACGTTGAAGCATGTCGTGCAAAAACTGACGCGTTCTTTCACAATGAGAATGGAATTCGCTAACCGAGTGGCATCTTCGGTGGGCATCTTGAGTAAGTGAAACGCGATGCGTTGGGCCGACTTCGGGCCAACACCAGGCAAGCGACCGAGTTCATCAATGAGATCCTGAACCGGACCGGCGTAAATACTCACGCTTGATCGTCCGGATCGTGTGAATCGATTTCGATCGGATCGTGTGAATCAATTTCGATGATGTCCTCGGGTGCTCCGAAAAGACCAAGGGCCTCGAGATCGGCAAGACCACCGAGGTCGCCGAGGTCGGGCATGGCTGCGTTCTGAAATGGCCCGAGCACTTCCTGTTGCATCGCATCGATTTGCGCGAGCGCATCGTGAAATGCGGCAAGTACAAGATCTTCGAGCATGGCGACGTCGGAAGGGTCGACTGCTTCGGGAGAAATCGAGACGTTGAGCACCTGCATGCCACCGGTGACGCGAATTGCTACAGCGCCACCGCCCGCTTGACCGACGAACTCGCGAGTAGCAGCGTCGGCGCGAGCTTGCTCAAACTGCTGCTGCAGAGCCATGGCTTGACTAAGCATCGAGCCGAGATCGAATTGGTCAGACACGTGGGCTCCCGCAGGGGCGATGGGGTAGGGAATCAGTTTTCGTCGATGAGTTCGGCGCCGGGGAAGATCGCGGCAATGCGATCGGCCCCTGCAGATGTTGCGCCTTTGGCATTTCGGAGGTCGTCGAGATCGATGGATTCATCGACGGGATTTTCGTCGGTTGCGGCCCGGCGCGCAGCGGCGACACTGCGAGGCGCAGATGGATCGGGTGCCGAACCATCGACAACAAGGCGAATGGGAACGGGGGCGCCGAAGTGCGCCGCTAATGCAGTTTCAACCTCGGAACGACATTCTTCGCAGCGAACTGCATGCGGTTCATTGGGCAATCCAAACACGGCGACACCATCGACAACATCGACCCAATGCCCACCTGAGAATCGAGCGCGAGAGCGTTGAGGGAGCGAGGGAAGAAGCGTGTCGCTCCAGTTACTCGTGAGATCGATGAGCGCCGGCATGACTCCGCCCTTAGGAGCGGTTGCAGCCGGAGCGCTTGGCGCTGGTTCGGCGACTGGTTCGGCGACTGGCTCAGGGGTGAGTTCTGCGATTGGTTCTGCGATGGGTTCGGCAACCGACTCAGATGCCGGTTTAGGTAGTGGTTCAGCGACTGGCGCTTTGGCAGCGCTGGAGGCAGCGGTTGCGCCAGGACGACCAGGACGAGCGGGACGGCTCGGTGGGCGGGTTGCAGCGCGACTCGGACGTGCCGGTTCTTCGCCACCCGTTCGACGGCGAAGTTCCTCGCGAGCAACATCGGCAGGACGGCTACCTGCTGCTGGCATGGGACTGGAATCGACCTGCTCGTCGTCGGCGACGGGAGGTGGCAGTGCGTTCGGCCGCGCCGGGCCTGGGGCCTTAGATGCCGCGTTGGTCGAAACGACGACGCTATCGCGTTCGAGTCGTGAAATGCGATCGGCGAGTGAAGACAGCGACACGTCGGCGTCGTCGCGAGTGAGCCGGACTAACGCGACTTCGAGCGGGATGCGTGGGTCGAGAGCATCTTGAATGCCCACGAATGCTTCTCCGAGTGCTTCAAGCGCACGCGTTGCACCGGCAGCACCGAGACGTCGGCCCTGTTCGGTGGCACGAGCACGGTCGGTATCAGTCAGGCGAGAAAGGTCAGCACCAACCGAGGCAAGGAAGACATCGCGCAGCCGTGCAATGAGGGCTTCGCCAAGAACCCGTGGATTACGCCCACGCGAGAGTGCACCCTCGACAACAATGAGTGCGCGACCGGTGTCGCGTTCGCACAATGCTTCGACAAGTTCATCGACGGCATCTTCGGAATCGGGAATTCCGCCAGCGGCAACGACACGATCGAGTGCAGAGAGCGTGTCGCGAGCAGAACCAGCGCCGACGCGCAAGACATAGGAGCGACCTTCAGATGACAATTCAAGGCCAGCATCGGCGACGACGTAGTCGACGAGTCCTTCAAGATCGGCGGCCGAAAGCAGGTGCACTTCAAAATGTTGCGTGCGGCTTCGGATCGTTGGAAGAACCTTCTGCGGATCGGTTGTCGCCAAGACGAAGATGACATGTGATGGCGGTTCTTCAAGGGTCTTTAACAATGCATTCGAAGCCGCGGTCGAAAGCATGTGGACCTCATCGAGGATGTACACCTTGTAGCGACCAGGTGTGGCGAGTGACGCGCTTGAGATGAGATCGCGGATTGCATCGACGCCATTATTGGAAGCAGCATCGAGTTCATGGACATCGAAACTGGTTCCCGCATCGATGGAAAGGCATGAGTCGCACACACAACATGGCTCGCCCGCTTCGGGATTCTGACAATTGAGAACCTTGGCGAGGATGCGAGCGGTAGAGGTTTTGCCGGTGCCTCGCGGGCCAGAGAAGAGATAGGCGTGGCCTAGGCGATCTTCGGTGACAGCGTTGCGCAGCGCGGACACAAGGTGCTCTTGGCCGCGAACCTCACTGAAGCGGCTCGGGCGATAGCGGCGATAGAGCGACTGATAGGACATTGGTGGCGAGCCTACCGATCGGCTGGGACTGCCATCGCCCTGATCTATGGGCAATGGGCGGAAAAAGACCCGCTCTCCCGTGTGACGGTCAGGCGACCTGCGGCACATCGGTGATCCCGTTGAGAGCTGCTGCCTTCCGGCCCTGACTCGATTCGCGGGTTCCGATTGCACAGGACCCGACCGCCACACGCGAGAGCGGGTCGGGAGGAACGATACCCTGTCGGCTCGGAACACCGTCCGGCACAAATGGATGGTCCCCGGGAGGGGTGCGAGAGCGGCCGAATCGGCACGCTTGGAAAGCGTGTGTGGGGCAACTCACCGTGGGTTCGAATCCCACTCCCTCCGCCAGTAAGTACAGACGAACTCAACGTGATCGGAGACTGAATGGGAGTTGCAACTGACACCCCCGAGTCCTCCGATCACGGGCTTTCTGATTTTGACCTCATGGGCTTGGCCCTTGAAGAAGCTCGACTCGCTGGCGAACAAGGTGAAGTGCCGATCGGTGCCGTTGTGGTGATCGATGGCAAGGTCGTTGCTCGTCGTCATAACGAACGTGAGCAGTCACAGGACCCCACCTCGCACGCAGAACTGCTTGCGGTTCGAGACGCCGCTGCTGCCATAGGTTCTTGGCGACTCGAGAATGCCACCGTGGTTGTCACTCTGGAGCCCTGCGCCATGTGTGCTGGGCTCATGGTGAACGCTCGTGTTGGCCGTGTGGTCTTCGGTGCACGGAGTTATGAAAATGGCGCCTGTGGTTCGCTGTATCAGCTCGGGAGTGATCCTCGACTCAACCACGAGTTCGTGACGGTTGCCGATGTTCGAGCAGACGAGTGCAGCGAACTGCTCTCGTCTTACTTCGCTGGCCTGCGCTGAACCCTTTCTGATCCCCACGGCGCGTTGGCCCCTTTCCAACAGGGGCAACTAGTGTCGAAGACGGAAAGTTGCCAGAGCGGACGAATGGGGCGGCCTCGAAAGCCGTTGTGGCCTTCGGGTCACCGAGGGTTCGAATCCCTCACTTTCCGCCATCAATGCCGGCGCCCTAGGGCGCCGGTGGCGCGTTGGGCGCCGAGAGTCAATGTGCTCGGTCGGTCCTAACCTGAGCGGACCATGATGCCTAGTTCCCTCCACATGATGATGTCCGGAAATCGCGACGCGATTGCCAATGCATCAATCGGCCGCCGCACCGTTCTTCGAGTGCTCTCCTATGCCCGCCCCTATCGGTGGGCAATCTCTGCATTCATCTTTGTCATTGTTATTCAGGCCTTGCTTGGGCTCATACCGGCATTGCTCTTCCGACAGATCATCGACTCGGCCATTCCTGAAGGAAATCGTGGACTCCTTCATGTCCTCGCCGGCATCGTGATCGCTGCAGCAGTGTTTTCTTCGGCAATGTCATTTTTCGAGCGGCTCTATTCATCGCGCATTGGCGAAGGATTGATTTACGACCTACGCGTGAAGTTGTTTGATCATGTTTCCGCTATGCCCATCGGGTTTTTCACGCGAACTCAAACCGGCGCGTTGATGAGCCGCCTCAATAACGATGTCATTGGAGCTCAGCGCGCGGTGACGACAACGCTTGGGTCGGTCGTATCAAACGTCATCGTGCTTATCACCACGCTGATCGCGATGTTTTACCTGGAATGGCGCCTCACGCTTATTGGAATCTTGGTTCTGCCAATTTTCATCATTCCGGCCAAGCGTGTTGGGCGTCGACTGTCGGCGATCACTCGTCGGGGTTTCGATCTCAATGCAGCGATGAACACACAGATGACTGAACGCTTCAATGTTTCAGGTGCTCTCTTGGTGAAGTTGTTTGGTAACCGCAAGCGCGAGACCAAACAGTTTTCCGATCGCGCCTCCGAAGTGCGCGACATCGGTATTCAGAGCGCGATGTACAGCCGAACATTTCTCATTGCTCTCGCCCTTGTTGGTGCAATCGGGACTGCACTGGTTTATTGGATCGGTGGGCAACTTGTTATCTCCGATGCCATCACTCTTGGCACGCTGGTTGCCTTAGCCGCATTAGTGACGCGCATTTACGAACCGCTGACCGCGCTTTCAAGTGCTCGAGTCGACATTATGACGGCGCTCGTTTCCTTCGACCGTGTTTTTGAAGTGCTCGATCTTCGTAATTCACTCGATGACAAGGACGATGCAATCGATCTTCCGCCGTCAAAAGGTGCGATCGAGTTCGATCACGTCACCTTCCGCTATCCGTCAGGTGCCGAAGAGTCACTGGCATCGCTCGAGATAGGTCTGAGCGGTTCGGTCGACGATGGCCCAGGAGCCGAAGTTCTTCACGATGTCTCTGCGTCGATTCTCCCAGGGCAACTCATTGCGCTCGTAGGTCCTTCAGGTGCGGGAAAGACCACGATGAGCTCGTTGGTGCCGCGTTTGTACGACGTCTCCGAGGGTTCGGTGCGCATCGACGGGCACGATGTTCGCGATCTCACGCTCGATTCGTTGCGCAGCGCTGTTGGTGTCGTGTCGCAGGATCCCCATCTCTTTCACGACACGGTTGCCGAAAATCTTCGATACGCACGGCCCGACGCGACCGATGCCGAAATTGTCGCCGCGTGCCAGGCCGCTCAAATTCATGATGTGATCATTGGCTTTCCCGACGGGTACAACACCGTTGTCGGTGAGCGTGGCCACCGCCTCTCTGGTGGAGAGAAGCAGCGTTTGGCGATCGCCCGAGTGTTGGTGAAGGCACCGGCCATCATCGTTCTCGATGAGGCCACGAGTCACCTCGATTCAGAAAACGAATCGCTTGTGCAACAAGCCCTTGCAACAGCACTTGAGGGAAGAACTTCGTTGGTCGTCGCCCATCGATTGTCAACGATCACCGGGGCCGACCAAATTCTCGTTCTCGAGTCCGGCCGCATTGTTGAGCGAGGGCGTCACGAAGAACTGTTGGCCGCCGAGGGGTTGTATGCCGATCTCTATCGCACGCTGGTTCGTCAAGACCTCGAAGGCATCGACGTCTAAACGGTTAATCGTTTGCGAGCTCGGCTCGTAATCGGGGAAGGACTTCTGCCCCCAACGCAGCAATCTGCTCCCGAGCGGCTTCGGCCGCAATGCCGGGCGCATGAAGACGCAGGTTGATGCATGTGGTGTTCGTGGTTCGCAGAGCGTCAGCGAGTTCTTGCGCGAGTGCAGCGCCGTCGTCACCACAGATCCATCCGTTATCTCGCCAATGAGAAAGTGCCTCGGTTGTGGAATAGCTCTGATACACCTCGAACTGCGCTTCGAAGGCTTCCTTCGGTGGGGGCCCTAACCACACTCGGCGAATGAGAATTCGCGCTGCTGTACCGCCGGCCTCGAGATAGGCATCAGAAAGCATTCGCAGGCGATCGGGGTTACTCCCACCGTCGTAAATGACTCCCGCTCCCGCAGCGGCGGATCGGCGCACCGCGGCGGGACTCATGGCGGTGCTGATCACAGGGATCGGCTGTGTTGTGAGTTCGCGTAGCGCTCGGTCTCCATCAATGACGCCGAGTTCGCGACCTGAAAGCATCTCGACGAGGCGAGGAAGATCGCGTTTGAAAACGTCGACCGCTGTGCTTTGGTCGACGTTCATTGCTTCAAAGTCGAGCGGCAACGAACCCGAACCGACACCAATGCCAACGCGACCGGGGTAGCGCGCGTTAAGCCAGGCGACTTCTTCGGCCAACATCGCAACCGGGCGCAATGGCAAGAGCACCGGGCAGGCCGCTGCCCACCCTTGTGACATGGAAGCGAGTTGGAAGCCACTGATCTGCAAAGGGTTCGGCAAGTAGCCAGCGAACCCTCCGTGATGTTCTGAGGTCATAACCCCATCGAAACCAACGTCAGCGGCGATCGCTGCTTGTGTGCACAACTGATCGACGATGGAGACGGCATCGAGTTCGTTGTGGGGGTAGAGGCGAAGCGAGATCGAACCATCGGCAAACACGGCGGTGGAGTCGGATCGTTGAGCCATCCCCGGAGGATACGACTCGGGGAATGCGGACGCTGGGGTGTGGCTGGTCCTACGCTCCGACCATGGCATCTCTAGACCTGACTGAGATCGTGGAACGACTGTGGGCGCATGAACAGATCCGTCAACTGGCATCGCACTACGCCGTTGCTGTGGACTCCCGAGATCTCGATGCACTCGTTCTGCTCTTTGTCGACGACGTTCGCGTTGGACGCGACACCTACGGTCGGGAAGCGTTGCGTGCGTCCTTCTCAGAATCCCTCGGTGCAATCGGGATCTCGATGCTGAATGTTGGGACTCACGCAATTGATCTCGTCGATACCGATCACGCAACTGGTCAGGTCTATTGCCATGGACAGATCCAAGATGGCGAGCGCTGGATTCACCAGTTCATCCTTTACCGCGATACCTACGAGCGACGCGACGGCCAGTGGCTCTTCGTTCGCCGCGTCCATGAACTTTGGTACGGCGAAGAAGCGCCGAATTCACCGATGTCATTGCCATCTGCTGAATGGCCGAAGAATCATGACGGGATCGGCACGGTTCCTGGTTCCTGGCCGTCGTGGACAAAGTTTTGGGCCACCAAGGCCTGACAGATTCTTGAGTGAGAAACCTCGCACCGCTGATGTGGTTACTTTCTCTGAAAAATCCCGAGTGGCCGGGTAGCGTCGTCGAAACGGCGCACGGGCGTCGCCTGAGTCCACGGGAGAACTGATGACCGATTTACCGCCGCCGCCGCCACCACCGCCGCCACCACCGCCGCCGCCACCACCAACCGGCGGTACGCCGCCGCCACCACCACCGCCGCCGCCACCACCAACCGGCGGTACGCCGCCGCCACCACCACCGCCAACCGGCGGTACGCCGCCGCCACCGATGGCTCAAGCGGGTGGCGCGCCGAATCCGAATAACGGAATGGCTGTTGCTGCACTGGTACTCGGCATCTTGACCTTCGTCTGCCTTGGTCCGATTGCGGGCATTCTCGCGATCATTTTTGGCTTCCTCGGAATGAAGAAGGCGAAGGAAATGGGCGGGACCGGAAAGGGTATGGCTCTTGCTGGACTCATTCTCGGGGCGGTTGGAACCGTGCTTTCGGTGATCTTGTTTATAGTATTTGTTGTTGTTGCAGGAACGACAACGGTTGCAATCATGGATGCGACTGGTGCCGCTGATCCGGCGAACTACAGCATCAAAGTCACTACTTGCGAGACTGATTCCGCTGGATACCCCCTTATGGCGGGCACAATCGAGAACAAGACCTCATCGGTGAAGAGTTATATGTTTGATTATGAGTTCCGAGATGGGAACAATGTCCTGATCGATAGCGGGATCTCATTCTTAGTGCCAATTCCCAAGAATGGAACTATTTCTTGGGATGTCAATTCGTTTAAGAGTTCAAAGGCAAAAGTTGTGAAGTGTGAAATCACTCAGGTGAATAACTGGTTCAATTGAACGATCCGATCAACAAGATCTGATTGAGCAGAGCCCGGCCAAGCGCCGGGCTCTGTTGCGTCTAGGGCAATCGCTAGCGTGACGGCATGAGAGTTGCGTTTGTGACCACAAGTGATCTCGACGCGATTGATGACGACGTCGACCTTCCATTGCAACTCATCGCCTTTGCCAATGCCGGAATCGACCTTGTTCAAGCGGCGTGGGAAGACGAATCGGTGGCGTGGGATTCGTTTGATCTGATCGTCGTTCGAAGTCCTTGGAATTACGTCGAGAGGCTGGACCCGTTTCGAAAATGGCTCGGTGATCGGAGCGGTCTGACGACGTTTCACAACCCCGTCGAACTCATCGAATGGAATATCGACAAGCGCTACCTCGCTGATCTTGCACATCGAGGTGTTCCGATCGTTCCGACTGCCTTTGTTGATTCAATCGAAGAGCTCCGTTCGGCAGCGCAATCTTTTGACAGTGCGGAAATTGTGGTGAAGCCATCGGTGTCGGCAGGAAGCCGGTTGACCGGTCGCTTTCTAAAGGCTGATCGAGCCGCTGAAACGCTTGCTACTGAAATCTTTGCCAACGACCTAACGGTGATGGTTCAGCCGTTTGCAGCGCGGATCGACGCTGAAGGCGAAATCGGAACGGTGCTTTTCGACGGGGTGATTTCTCACTCGTTCAACAAAGCAGCATTGCTGGCTGAAGGTGGTCAGCTTGTGGACGGCGAGTATCGAGAGCAGATCACGTCTGTGCGAACCCCCGACGATGTGGGGGCTGTAGTTCATGCTGCAGCCACAGCGGTAACGGACATTGCTCGTGAGGGCGGTTGGATCTCAACGCACGAGGAACTTCTCTATGGCCGATACGACGTAGTGCGTCTCGATGACGGATTACTCGCGCTCCTCGAAGCGGAACTCTTTGAGCCCTGTTTTTTCTTACCGACTGATGTAGATGCTGCCGACCGATTCGTTGGCGCTGTTCTTCGCCGACTCAGCGCTTAATTCACGAAGGGCTGGCGAGAGTGCCGCCAAAGATCTGCCAGGCGAGTGCGCTCTTCGCAACAAGGCTGAGTACGAGGTACACCTTTTCGCCATAGAGATAATCGGCGAACTTTCCCTTTCCTCGGTACTGCAGCCATTGATTGAGAGCGAAGCAGTTGAACAAGAGGAAGAGTGAAACGACGATTCCGTAAACGAACGGTGGTATTCCATCGGCATTCGCAGGAATGCCGTTGATCATCGTGTTGTCGGTGGCTGCTGAGTAGAGCCCGATCACGATTGCGATCCACGGGATGATCCCGGTAATGCAGCCGAAGATGAATGGCCACCAGTTCACGGAGTCCCGATTTTGGTTGACCTGTTCCATCACAAGCCCGAACAAAATCATCGCTGCGTTGACGCCAAAGATCGCTACTAGAGCGTAGAAGTTGTTAATGCCGTTCAAGAGGCAAATCAGGAGAATCATGATTGACGCGCTGACTGAGTATTCAATCCAACGCGCGTAGTTCACTCCGCGAAGCAAGTTGCGCTCGTACCAGGACCGAATGGGGGTTACTGAGGTAAGGAGATGATCGCCAGCAGCGAGAAACAAAAAGATTGCGATGGCAATCGCAAAGTTGAAACTGAAGAAGGTCTTACTTGCAGTCGTGAGTGAACCTTCGGCTCCGGGGGGGCCGGTCTGCACCGCCGCGACGATCGGAATTGCAAAGGATGAACTCAGCACAAGGATGAGAATTCCTTGCACGAGATGAAGTCCACCGACGCCGATGTTCCATTTGCGAAGGTTCACGAGACGTTCTGTGTGATCAGTCATGAGTGGAGAGTACGTCGTCGCTGAAGGAAAGGGGTGGTTTCGTCGCCGAGGAGTGGCGGAATGGTGAACAATGACCACATGCAGGTACATCTGGTCGACGGCACGTACGAACTTTTTCGCCATCACTTTGCGCTTCCGTCTCGTATGAATAGCGATGGCATGGAAGTTGCGGCGACTCGCGGCGTGGTGATGTCCATGTTCAACATGCTCGATGAAGGGGCGACCCACGTTGGCGTCGCAACAGATCGCACGGTGGATTCTTTCCGCAATGCCATGTGGGATGGCTACAAATCTGGTGAAGACCTTGATCCTGAATTAGGTAATCAGTTTCCGCTCCTCGACGAAGTGTTGGATGCTGCTGGTTTCACCGTGTTCTCGATGATCGAACACGAAGCCGACGATGGCATGGGTTCTGCTGCTGCAAGAGCTGCAGCCGATAAAAGTGTCGATCAGGTGCTGATTTGCACTCCCGACAAAGATCTTGCCCAGTGTGTGGTCGGAACTCGTGTGGTGCAGTTCGATCGTCGCAAAGGCCAGATGTTTGATCACGATGGCGTGATCGAGAAGTTTGGCGTTCCACCGGAATCGATTCCTGACTACCTCGCATTGATGGGCGATGCATCCGACGGTTTCCCGGGTTTGCCCGGTTGGGGGGCAAAGTCAGCGTCAACAGTTCTTGGTCGCTATTTGCATATCGAGAATATTCCTGCTGACCCCGAGACCTGGGATGTTCAGGTACGAGGTGCAGCAAAACTCGCGGCAACGTTGCAGGAACAGATGGATCTTGCGATGTTGTTTCGCAAGATCGCCACGGTCGTCACCGATGCGCCAACGTTCACAAAGGTTGACGAACTTCGCTGGACTGGACCGCAAGCCTCGTTCGCTGAAGTGGCGGCACGCATCGATGCGCCGCGTCTTGTCGAACGGGCCCAGAAGTTGGCCCAGAAAGTGACTCAGACGCGAAACTGACCAACCCGAGGGCCGGTCAGTCGCCAGAAGTAATGCTCAGCGCCAATCGGCGCGAACTTCAGGAGTCAGACGAATCGGTGGACTCTGTGGCCTTCGAGTCGGTTTCTGACTTTGAATCTTTCGAGCCCTTGGACTCGCCTTCCTTGAGACCCTTTTCGAATTCACCTTTGGCAGAACCAAGGGAGCGAGCGAGTTTGGGGAGCTTTGCGCCGCCGAAGAGCAGTGCGATGATCCCGAGGACGATGACAAGTTCCCAACCGTTCGGCATGAGGGTCCTTCCATAAGAGGGAGAGCAAAAGACTGAGGTCAGCCTAGGCCCATCTGGGCCAACAGACGCTTTGGGGAGGTTTCGGCCTCCTCCGATGGGCTGGGTAGTGTTGGCGCCATGTCTGAACACCCCATGACCGAGCGCCTGGCCCAACTGGCCGAGCTCAAAGAACAAGCCCTCCACGCCGGTTCGGAGCGTTCCGTTGAACGCCAGCATTCCAAGGGAAAGATGCTTGCCCGCGAGCGGCTCGACTACCTCTTGGACGAGGGTTCGTTCCACGAACTCGACATGCTCGCTCGGCATCGTGCCCATGAAAGTGGCATCGAAGAGCGCCCTTACACCGACGGTGTTGTCACCGGTTGGGGAACAATCGATGGCCGCAAAGTGTTCGTGTTCTCGCAGGACTTCACCGTCTTCGGCGGCGCGCTTGGCGAGGTCTTCGCCGAAAAGATTCACAAGGTTATGGACCTGGCTCTCTCTGTTGGAGCCCCGCTTATCGGTTTGAACGATGGTGCTGGTGCTCGTATCCAGGAAGGTGTGGTGTCGCTCGCAAGTTACGGCGGCATCTTCCACCGAAATGTTCTCGCTTCAGGTGTCACACCGCAGATCTCGGTAATCCTGGGCCCATGCGCCGGCGGCGCGGTGTACAGCCCCGCAATGACCGATTTCATCTTCATGGTCGACGAAACCTCGCACATGTTCATCACCGGCCCCGATGTTGTGAAGACCGTGACCGGCGAAGAAGTCACGCTCGAAGAACTTGGTGGCGCAAAGTCACACGCGAGCAAGTCGGGTGTGGCCACATTCGTTTCTCCAGACGAGAAGTCATGTCTCGACGACGTGAAGTATCTGTTCTCGTTCCTTCCGTCGAACAATCTCGAGACAGCTCCAACGATGCCGACCGCCGACGATCCGCAACGCAGCTGCCCCGAGTTGATCGACATCATGCCGGCGAGCCCGAACATTCCCTATGACATGAAGAAGGTCATCGCATCAGTCGTCGACGATGGCGACTTCTTCGAGTACTTCCCTCGGTGGGCGGGGTCCATCGTGTGCGGTTTCGCTCGTCTCAATGGTGAATCCGTCGGCATCGTCGGCAATCAGCCGATGGTGCTTGCTGGTGTGCTCGACATTGAATCTGCAGAAAAGGCAGCACGTTTTGTGCGCACCTGCGATGCGTTCAATATTCCACTTGTCACCTTCGTCGACGTTCCTGGTTTCCTTCCCGGCGTCGATCAGGAATACGGCGGCATCATCCGCCACGGCGCCAAGTTGCTCTACGCGTTCTGCGAGGCAACCGTTCCTCGCATTCAGGTCATCACTCGTAAGGCCTACGGCGGCGCATATGTCGTCATGAACTCGAAGTCGATCGGTGCCGACCTTGCGTTCGCATGGCCATCGGCCGAACTTGCAGTCATGGGTCCGAATGGTGCAGTTGAGATTCTTTATCGCCGCGAAATCCAAGGCGCCGCTGATCCCGAAAAGCGTCGTGCAGAACTCATTGATGACTATACCGAGCGGTTCGCGAATCCGTATATCGCTGCCGAGCGCGGCTTCATCGACGATGTCATCGATCCTGCCGATACCCGCATGAAGGTCATCGCTGGTCTTGAAATGCTTAAGTCCAAGCGTGAAGAACTTCCGCATCGCAAGCACGGGAATATCCCGCTGTGACCAACGGGTCAACGAGCGTGCGCATCACGCCTGAACCGACCATCGAAGAAGCCGCGGCAATTGCAGCCGCGATTGAGATCACGGGGCCGCGCATCATGGTCGGCCAAGAAGTTGAACCTGAACCCCGCTGGCGATTCAGTGGTCGTTGGTGGTCTCGGCCGGTGGCATCACGCCGCGCCCGCCCGGCTGCTCGCCACTAAGGCACAACGACGACGCGCAATCCAGTACTCCTGATTTGTCAGGAAATGGGTGTCCAGCCATTGGTCCCCGCCCGTTAACGTTTGCCTCGTGCCGAATCCGCCTCTATCTGATCTGCGCGTCGTCGATATCTCAACCGTCCTTGCTGGGCCTGGATGTGCGCGGCAACTGGCCGATTTTGGCGCCGACGTCATCAAGGTTGAGCGGCCCGGCACTGGAGACACAGTCCGCGACATGGGATGGCGGGATCCTTCTGACGACGTCACGTTGTTCTGGAAGATGGTTGGGCGCGGAAAGCGCACGATCGTTCTCGATCTGAAATCCGAAGAAGGGATCTCAGTTCTGCGCAAGTTGCTCGAGACCGCTGATGTTCTTGTCGAGAATTTTCGTCCGGGAAAACTTGAAGCACTTGGGCTCGATCCAGAGATTCTCCTTGCGGCTAATCCCAAACTTGTGATCACTCGAGTAACGGGTTTTGGCCAGACCGGTCCGTACCGAGATCGTCCGGGTTTTGCTTCGATTGCCGAAGCGATGTCGGGTTTTGCCAATGTCAACGGCGAACCCGACGGCGGACCAACGCTTCCACCCATTGCATTGACCGATGAAGTGACCGCAATCGTGGCGGCCTTCGCGACCATGGTTGCGGTGCATTCAGGTGTGGGGCAGATCGTCGATGTGAACCTTCTCGAATCCATGCTGCATTTGATGGGTCCGCTCGTGTCGGCAAATGCACTCACTGGCTATGAACAACCTCGACTTGGATCAGGAATCCCATACACAGTGCCGAGAAAGACCTACGAATGTGCTGACGGTAAGTGGGTCGTGGTCTCCACGACGGCAGAGTCAGTGGCCCAGCGATTTATGGCAATGGTCGGTGTCGCCGATGATCCCCGATTCAAGGGATTCGAGAACCGAGTTGCCAACCGCGAACTTATCGATCAGATCGTGAGCGACTGGATCGGCGAGCGAACGCTTGAACAAGTTCTCGACGAAGCTGGACGTGCAGAAGTCGCGGTCGCCCCTGTGTACTCGATGACCGAAGTTGTGAATGATCCTCATCTTCGGGAACGCAAAGCAATCGTCGATATCGATGGTGTTCCGATGCAGAACGTGATCGCTCGTTTGTCAGCAACTCCTGGCGGAATCAGGTTTGCAGCCCGAGCGCTTGGTGAAGACACCGAAGCCGTGATCGCTGAACTGAACGACCAGGCGTAAGTCTCAGCGACGAGTCTCGATAACAAGATCGGCGATATCGCTCATGATGTGTCCGAGTTCAAAGTCTTTTGGTGTGTAGACGCGAGCCACACCGGCATTGAGCAACGTCAGTTGATCGCCTTCAGGGATGATCCCGCCGACAATGACCGGGCAGGTCACGCCTTCGGCACGAAGTCGATTCACCACGTCAGGGACGAGGTCGAGATGACTCCCCGACAGAATCGAGAGGCCGACGACATCGACATCTTCATCTCTCGCTACTGCGGCGATCTGAGCTGGCGTAAGGCGGATGCCTTGATAGATGACTTCCATGCCTGCGTCGCGGGCTGCAACCGCGATTTGTTCGGCGCCGTTGGAATGGCCGTCGAGGCCGGGCTTGCCCACCAACAACCGCGGGGGACCGCCAGGCATCGCCTTCACTCGTTCGGCAACGACTCGGAGGTCTTCAGGCAGTGTGCCAACGCCAGCGGCAGCAGCCACGCCCGTTGGGGCGCGGTATTCGCCGAAGACTTCGCGCAGTGCGCCGGCCCACTCGCCTGTGGTGCCACCGGCGAGAGCTAACGCGATAGTTGCGCCCATGATGTTTTCATCGCTGTTGGCGACTCGGCGAAGTTCTGTAAGTGCCGATTCGAGCGCTGCGCTGTCGCGTTCGTCGCGCCAGGCCTCAACCTCGGCAACAGTCTGGGCTTCAAGCGCGGGATCGACTCGAAGAATGGATTCATCCCCCGCAAGTGGTGACTCGGCAGCTTCGGTGAACCGATTGACGCCAACGACAACTTGTTCGCCAGTTTCGATGCGGCGGACGCGCTCGGTATTCGAAGAAACGAGACGACCCTTCAGTTCTTCGATGGCGGCAAATGCGCCACCCATAGCAAGAACCTCGTCGAGTTCAGCCTGTGCTGCGGCGACGAGTTCATCAGTGAGGCCTTCAATGACGTGTGAGCCATTAAAGATGTCGTCGTATTCAAGAAGATCGGATTCAAATGCGAGAACCTGCTGCATGCGCAACGACCACTGCTGATCCCACGGACGGGGAAGACCAAGTGCCTCGTTCCATGCTGGCAACTGCAACGAGCGGGCACGAGCATCTTTCGAGAGTGTGACGCCAAGCATTTCGAGAACGATGCGTTGCACATTGTTTTCTGGCTGAGCTTCGGTGAGCCCAAGTGAGTTCACCTGCACGCCGTAACGGAATCGACGGGCCTTGGCGTCGGTTACTCCGTAACGCTCGAGGCAGATTTGGTTCCACATCTTGGTGAAAGCTCGCACCTTGCAAACTTCTTCAACGAAGCGAATGCCAGAATTCACAAAGAACGAAATCGATGCGACTACGGCAGGCATGCGGTCAGCGGAAACCTGGCCACTGTCGCGAACAGCATCAAGGACATCGATTGCAGTTGCGAGTGAATACGCAATCTCCTGAACCGGGGTCGCACCCGCTTCTTGAAGGTGGTAGCTGCAAACGTTCATCGGGTTCCAGGCGGGGATGTTCTCTGAGCACCACGCAACCATGTCGACAATCAGTCGACGTGAAGGAATTGGAGGGAAGATGTATGTGCCTCGCGACAGGTACTCCTTCACAATGTCGTTCTGCGTTGTGCCCCGGAGTTCCGAAGACGCAATACCGTTCTCTGCCGCGTAGGCGACATACAGCGCCAGCAGCCAAGCTGCCGTTGCGTTAATCGTCATCGAGGTGTTCATGCCCCCGACGGGAATGCCCTCAAGGAGTTCGCGGATGTGGCCAAGTTCAGCGACCGGCACTCCGACCTTTCCGACCTCACCGCGTGCACGCGGATCATCAGGGTCGTACCCGGTTTGAGTTGGGAGGTCGAAGGCAATGGAAAGACCGGTTTGGCCCTTGGCCAAATTCGTTCGGTACAACTCGTTTGAAGCGCGCGCGGTCGAATGCCCTGAGTAGGTGCGCATCATCCACGGCCGATCAGCGGATCGGATGGAATCTCCAGAGGGGGTCGTGCTCATATCCCCATGCTCGCCCACTGAAGGTGCAGTTGTCACGATGAAACCTCCGAAAGGAAGGGGCGAACGGGAATTGTTAAGGCCTCGCTGAGTTTTGAGAGGTACTGGGAGCGGGGAATGGCGATTGCTCCGAGGGTGGCGAGATGCGGGGTGAGCCACTGGACATCGAGCAGGGCCACGCCGATTTCCTGGAGATGCGCGACCAATGCGACGAGGGCAACTTTCGAAGCATCGGTGCTGCGGTGGAACATCGACTCACCGGCAAAGAGTCCGCCGATATGAATGCCGTAGAGCCCGCCAACGAGTTCGCCAGTTACGCGATCGCAGGTTTCGACCGAGTGGGTCCAGCCGAGGGTATGGAGGCGCGAATACGCCGAATGGATTTCGGAAGTAATCCATGCGCCGTCGCGGTCAGGGTTGGCACATGCGGAAACGACAGCCTCGAATGCAGTGTCGATTGTGATCTCGTAGCGCTCAATGGAGTGGCGAAGCGATCGCGATATTCGCAAGCCATCGAGCGGAAGCACTCCGCGGGGATCGGGCGACCACCAACCGACGGTGTCGCTGTGATCGATCGGCATCGGAAAGATTCCAGCCCGATAGGCAGCGAGGATCGTTCCTGGCTCGAGGTCTGCGCCAATGCCAATCAGTCCGTTCTCATCAGCAATTTCCGGCGCGGGAAACTGCCACTCAGAATGTGGCGGAGCTATCGGCAATGCGAATGGTCGGTCATCGGCGATGACAGCGACTCACTTTCGGTAGTCGTAAAAACCGATGCTGGACTTTCGACCCAGATGACCAGCGGTGACCATGCGCCGAAGTCGCGGAGCAGGCGAGAAGTTCGGATCGCGAAACTCGTCGTACAACGCATCAAGAATGGCTACCGACGTGTCGAGACCAACGAGGTCGAGCAATTGCAACGGTCCCATGGGGAAGTTGCAGCCACCCTTCATCGCAGTGTCGATGTCGTCACGAGTAGCGATTCCGTTTTCGAGCAACTTCACGGCGTTGTTGAGGTAGGGGAAGAGCAGTGCGTTCACAATGAAACCGGCACGATCAGCAACTTCGACGGGGTCCTTGCCGCATGCTTGAGCAAACGCAGTCACCTCGGCGATGGTGGCGTCGTCGGCGGTCATGGGGCGAACGATTTCAACAAGGCTCATGGCCGGCGCTGGATTGAAGAAGTGAACGCCACACACTTTGCCCGGTCGATTTGTGGCCATCGCCATTTCCACAACCGGCAGTGTTGAAGTGTTGGTTGCGATGATCGCATCGGCTTTCACGATGCCATCGAGTTCGCGGAAAAGCGCAAGCTTCACATCGAGGTCTTCGACGACTGACTCAAGAACAAGATCGCAGTCGGCGAGATCAGCGAGGTCCGCTGTGGCGGTAACGCGTGCAGCGATGGCGTCGGCGTCAGCCTGTTCGCGGCGACCCTTTTCGACCTGGCGGGCAAGCGACTTCTGCAATCCGGCGAGCATCGCGTTCGCGCTATCGATTGAACGCGAGCGGAGCACCACGGTGTGGCCGGTGCTGGCGGCAACCTCGGCGATACCCGAGCCCATGATTCCCGAGCCAATGATTCCGATTCGTTTGATTGCCACAGCCATTCCTCCGTCAGTTGTCCCGGGCCATCCGGGGGAGCGCAAGACGTTACCGCTGGGTAGGTTTCGTTGCGCAAAGCGCTGCCGGATCGACCGAAGGGGGTGTCCTACTAGCGTGATTGCCGTGTCAAAGCCCGGAACCGTGATCGTTGAAGGAAACCGCCGGTTCCCCCGGTCGGTGGACGCAGCCCTTGATCGCCGCAGGGCAGAAGCGTTGCAGCGAGCCCAAGAACGAGTTCTTGACCTGTCCGATCCTGCCGCTCGGACAGTGGTCGCAAGAGCCATCGATGGTCAGGCGGCGGCCGAATGGGACTGGGTGATCTCGGTCGCTGAGCTCATCCGATTTCCTGACCTCTCAGCGGCGCTTGGGGCGATTGACCGTCTGTTGGCGCCGGGAGGCCGCCTCCTAGCGGTTGAGCCGGTAGTTCGGCCCGGCACGATTCGTGTGTTCGCTCTCGCCCCATGGGGCGTGTCGCCATGGGTTCGCGGATTTCATGTTGGACGAGATGTGGTCGCGGCGGTGCGAACGACGACACTTGTCAATGACGACATCGATCGATTCACTTTTCGAACCGCCGTTGCTCCGCTTCGGCACTTTGTGTCAGTCGGGGCGCGTCGCGTTGAACTCAAGACGGAGGAAAAGTAATGAGTGGACCATTAGCACTTGTCGGTGGCGGCGAATTTTCCGAAGGATGCACGTTTGACGCAGAACTTCTTGCTGCAGTCGGAGCCACTGAAGTGACACTTCTTGCGACGGGGTGGGCGTATGAGAATCCTCAGAAGTCCGTGGACGCTGCCCGCTCCTGGTTCGCCAACATCGGAGTAACGGTTCGTGAAGTGCCCGTGTACACGCGCACCGATGCGTTAGATGCCGCCAACGCTGCTGCCGTCGCGAATGCGAAGTTCATTTACCTCACCGGCGTTTCGCCGATGCACATCAGATCGGTGCTCAAAGGAACCCCGGTATACGAAGCACTACTCGGAGCGTGGAGTGGTGGTGCCGCATTAGTCGGAAGCGGCGCTGGTGCTGATGTGTTGTGCGACCCGATGGTCGACACGCGTGGCGGAGCATTCACCGTCGGGCTTGGACTTCTGCCTGGTCTTGCCGTGATCGCCCGTAGCGACGAATGGTCGCCCGACAAAGTTCGACGCACGATTGACCTTGCGTCGTCCGGGGTGGTGCTCCTTGAGCTTCCGACTCGGACCGCAATCATCGACGATGTTGGCAGCGGCGGATGGCGCGTGGCCGGTGCCGGTTCTGTGATCGTGCACCGAGACGGAAAACTTTCCGATATCTCTGCGATACCTGAAGCAGTCTTTTGATCGAACTTCGTTAGTTCGCTGCAGTTCCTGGAGTTGCCCCTACTGACGCCGAGATCAAGTCGACGACGAAGATGAGCGATTCATCAGGAGCGATGTTTCCCTGACCAGTCGAGCCGTAGCCAAGGTCGGGCGGAATAATCAGCAGTCGGCGTCCGCCTGGTTGCATGCCCACGAGACCTTGTGACCAACCAGTGATTACCTGGTTGAGCGGGAACGTCACGGACTTTCCTGCGGCCCAAGACGAATCGAAGATCTTGCCGGTGGAACATGACACGCCGATGTAGTTCACCGTGACGGAGTCGCCCTTTGCGACGGGAGTTCCCGTTCCTGTCACAAGGTCTTTGACGACAAGTGAATCGGGGACAGTTCCAACAGGCATGGTCACATCGGGGGCACCGGCCGGAAGCGTGTCGTTGAAATTGACGCAGGGCTTTCCGGCTGCCGATGGGAGATTCTGCGAAGGATCGGTCGTGGTCGGTGACAGCGATGTTGTTGTCGTAGCGGTGGTGGTTGAGGTCGAACTGTTGTCACTTAACGCAATGAACAGCCCGGCGGTCGCCACGAAAATGACGGCAGCCCCGACGATCGTGAAGAGGCGCCGGCGACGTTGGTCGCGGCGATCGAGTGTTCGTTCAACATTCAGACGGGCCTTATGGCCGGCCTTTTGGCGTTCACGCTTCGCGGTTCCCATCGGGCGGCGACGCTAGCAAGGCTCTGACCATGAGAGCCATCGCGGGCGTTTGTTAGCTGGGGATTGCTCCACTGCGGACGATGCTGATCGATTGGATCGTTACCAATGATGTGGGTTTTCCGGACTGGCTGGCCAATGTGTTGATGGCAGCAATTGTCGTGTCACCACTGAGCATGATTCCGAGCGGTGTGACCTGTTGATCGTTATCGGGGGCTTGATCAAAGGTGGCAACGACGAGTTGTCCGCCGATGCCGCCGGACGTCGAAGCGGGGGTCATGGAGAGTGCGCCGGGCGTGAAGACAGTTCCCTTTGCGGGGATCTCACCAGGAATGGCAAACCCAGGTTGATTGGTGCCGCCAGAGAACGCCATGCCGATAGTGAATGATGCGCGCGTGCGAATGTCAGTTATCGGTTGGCCGTCGTAATAGTGATAGCGGGAGAGTACGACGAAGGTATTGACCGTTTGTGGAGAAACTCGTGGGTTGAGCTGCACCGTCATCGGACCTTTCGAGGTCGTAATGGTCGCGGTGTAGAAGTGGTCAGTCTCGATGCACATCGATGGGGCTGAAGTGAACGATGTCGTTCGTGCCGACGAACCATCTTCGGCGGGACAGGGCGTGGCGCCTGTGAGCGTGGCGCCGAGCGCTACCGCCGGCGGGGTGATGCCGTTGGTTTGCAATGTGGTTGAAGTCGGAACAGTCGTCGTTGTCGGCTTCGACGAAGACGAACGCGAACCGAGGAAGGCGCCGAGTGTCGAGAGCACGACGATGACGGCAACGGCCCCTGCAGCCAATTGCTTGCGCCGGCGATCTTTTCGTTGGCGGGCCGTTGACGCAGCCTGCGCCTTTTGGCGGGCTAACTGTTGCTGTCGGCGGTCCGAGGTGCGAGCCATGGTTGGAGAACCTACAAGTGATTCGGGATCAGGTCGGGGCGGCCGGTAGCGTTGCAGTTCGTGGCTCTCCTTGTTCAAAAGTTCGGTGGCACCTCGGTCGGCGATCCCGAGCGCATGCGCGCTGTCGCTGGCCATGTGGCGCGCACGGTGCGAGAGGGCAATCAGGTCGTGGTGGTGATTTCGGCCATGGGCAAGGAAACCGATGACCTGCTGCGCATTGCCGCCGAGGTGTCCGATACCCGCCCCGGTCGCGAGATGGACATGCTCGTCACGGCAGGCGAGCGCAAGGCGATGGCGTTGTTATGTATGGCGATCGCCGATACGGGTATCGAGGCTGAATCATTTACTGGCTCACAAGCCGGATTTCTCACTGACTCCACACACCGCAACGCAAAAATCGTCGACGTCAAGCCCGCTCGGGTTATCGAGGCATTGGCCGCTGGTCGCGTTGCGGTAGTTGGTGGCGCGCAGGGTGTTTCGCCCGAATCCAATGTCACATTTCTCGGTCGCGGTGGTTCAGATACAACTGCGGTTGCGCTCGCTCACGCGCTTGGTGCCGATTCATGTGAGCTCTATACCGACGTCACCGGAGTGTTCACCACCGATCCGAGGATCGTGGCGAACGCGCGCAAAATGGAAAAAATCAGTTTCGATGAATTGCTCGAGATGACGGCAAATGGTTGTCCCAAACCAGCGATGCGCTCTGTTGAGTTCGCCCGTACCCACGGTGTTGATCTTCATGTGCGTTCAGCCTTTACGTGGGAAATCGGAACGATCGTCACCCAGGAGGACGAGACCATGGAACAAGCAATTGTTTCGGCAGTTGTGCACGATGCCGATGAAGCCAAAGTCACAATTGGTGGTGCCGCTGATCGACCCGGTATCGCCGCTCTGATGTTTCGCGCATTGGCCGATGCAAACATCAACGTTGATTTGATCGTGCAGAACACGTCAGATCGCGGAGTCACCGACATTTCCTTCACGGTTCCGCATAGTGAACTCGATGCCGCAATTTCGATCTGTGAAGAACATGCTGCTGATATTGGCGCGACCCACATCACAAGCGACCCGGCCATTGCGCGAGTCAGCGTTGTTGGCGCGGGCATGAAGTCGCACCCGGGAGTTGCGGCGACGGTGTTTGAAACGTTGGCTGCGAACAACATCAATATCGAGATGATCGCCACGTCGGCGATTCGTGTGAGCTGCGTTGTGGCCGAAGCCGACATTGAGCGAGCCGTGGTTTCTTTGCACGATGCTTTCGGCTTGGCCGATGGGCCCGTCTACGTCGATTGAGCGCCTGTAGCGCTCGTTCGGGGCCTGAATCTGGGCTTTGACGGTGGTACGGAAATCTGTTGGTGGCCGCACTAGGGGCGACCGCTATGGTTTCTCCCCTTATGCGTATCGGTATCGTCGGAGCAACGGGTCAGGTGGGTGGCGCCATGCGCGCCATCCTCGCGAAGCGTCAGTTCCCAGTTTCTGAACTTCGTTTCTTTGCGTCCGCCCGATCGGCCGGCCGCCTTCTGTCTTGGGGCGACCAAGAAATCGCAGTCGAAGATGCCGATACCGCTGACTACTCCGGTCTCGACATCGTGTTGTTCTCTGCCGGTGGCGCCACCTCGTTAACTCTCGCGCCACGAGTCGCCGAGTCAGGCGCGATTGTTGTAGACAATTCGGCGGCCTGGCGTATGGATCCGAATGTGCCACTGGTTGTGCCCGAGGTCAACGCGCACGCACTCGATTCCATTCCGAAAAACATTGTCGCCAATCCGAATTGCACGACCATGGTCGCAATGCCGGTGCTCAAGCCCCTCGACCTCGAAGCGGGCTTGCGCACGCTCACTGTGACGACCTTTCAGGCCGTTTCGGGCGCAGGTTTAGCTGGAACTTCCGAACTCGATGAACAGATCAGGAAGATCGGCGACTCGGCGCCTGCACTTGCGATTTCGGGTTCAGCGATTGATCTTCCGACGCCTGAAAAGTTTCCTGCCCCCATTGCTTACAATGTGATCCCGTTCGCCGGGAAGCTTGTCGACGATGGTCGCGGCGAAACCGATGAGGAACAGAAGCTTCGCAACGAGTCGCGCAAGATTCTTGAACTTCCGGATCTTGAGGTGACCGTTACGTGTGTGCGCGTTCCGGTGTACACCGGACATTCACTCTCAATCTCGGCCTCATTCGCGAACGCCATAACCCCTGAAGATGCGCGTCGTTTGTTGGTCAAGGCTGCAGGTGTGGAATTGGCCGATATTCCAACCCCGCTAATGGCCGCTGGTGTCGACCCCACCTTTGTGGGCCGCATCCGTACCGACCGCACCGTGGAACACGGTCTGTCGCTGTTTCTTTCCGGCGACAACCTGCGCAAGGGTGCAGCGCTCAACGCGGTGCAGATCGCTGAAGAGCTGCTTGCTCGTCGGGGCTAATCACTTAATCGGTCGTCACTGATCATTGAATCGAAAAGGACCCCAACCAAAGGCTGGGGTCCTTTCACATGTGGTCGGGCTGGCGGGATTCGAACCCACGACCTCTTCGTCCCGAACGAAGCGCGCTACCAAGCTGCGCTACAGCCCGTAAGGAGAGGTCACCCTATCGGACGACCTCGGTGGCAATGAAAGCCGGATCTCAGGCTTGAAAGGCCAGACCAGCGGCATCGCCCGACGCGAGATTGATCGGGTCGGCATACGCCTCGCCGGCCAGAAGCGCATCGGCGGCCTTGCGTAAACGCAGTGAATCGAGTGGCTTGACGAGATAACCGTCGGCATCGCAACGCTGTACCTGGAACACGTCATGAGCCCGATCGAGCAGCATGAGCACCGCGGTGATCGGGATGGCGTCCATGCCTTCAGCGTTTCGAATGGCCATGCACGTGGCGATTCCGCCCATGTTGCCGATCTGTTCATCGATGATGACGAGATCGGGGCTTAACTGGGTGATGGCCTCGAGCACATCGATGCCTGCTCGCACTCGGTACACGTTCGTCGATTCGTCGGCGAGGGAGGCATCGACCTCTTCGAGAATCCAGTCGGCATCGGTGGCGAGAAGGATGATGGGCACGTCGCAGACAGTACCGGCTGGCACCGGGCCCGCCCAACCATCGGCTCCGCGGTTCTTTGGAGGTCGTCAGGTTGGGGTTAACCAGCGAGAGAGGCGGCCGAGGCCTTCAAGGTCGTGAACGTCGGTATCAAGGAATGGGACGTTCACGACCACGCCATCGGTCAGGGTCCGTGTGAGTGTCTCAAGCACGTTCTGCTCACCGGCAGCCACCTGTTGCGATTCGTGCAGCACCGTGATGAAAGGTGCAAGCGGTCCTTGGGCGAGACCGCGCAACTCATTCGTGCCGAAGCGGGGGTGTACGCGATTGACGACGAGTGCTTCCACGTTGATGTCAGCTTCGGCCAGTTTCTCAACGAAAATGGTGGCGTCATCGATTGTGTCGTTGCGGGGAACAGTTACAAGAACAAACGATGTGGTGTCGGCAATAAGGAGGTTGTGAACTGCGACAGCGCGGTCGCGGAATCCTTCTTCCATTCCATCGAACGTGGCGAAGAACTCGATGGCGTCATCGACGACCGACGCGCTCACGATGCGAGCGACTGTGCGCAGGACACTTTGCGCTGCGAAGTTCACGACTCGAGCGAAACTCCCACTTGGGGCAACAAGCACTTTGTAGAGGCGGTGATCGAGAAAGTCCGTGATCCGATCGGGGGCTTCGAGGAAATCGATGGCATTGCTTGTTGGGGGAGTGTCGACGATCACGAGATCGAAACGGTCGTCGTTGTCGAGTTCGTACAACTTCTCCATCGCCATGTATTCGTGCGCGCCCGACATTGAATCAGCGATGTTCCGGAAGAAATCGTTCGTGAGAATGTTGTTCGCTTGTTCATCGTTGAGCGCGTAGGTTCGAATGAGGGCATCGAACGTGGTTGATGTATCGAGCATGACGGCCCACAACTCGCCGTTGACTGCGACATCAACTCGCTGTGGTTCGTTGCTGAGTGGAGCGTCTGCGCCAAGACCCATCGCATCGGAAAGCCTTCGTGCGGGGTCGATCGTGACAACACAAACGCGTCTGCCCCGGTTTGCTGCTTCAAGAGCGAGTGCTGCGGCGGTGGTGGTTTTTCCGACGCCACCAGCACCGACACACACGATGACGGAACGTTCGTGAAGAAGCGCCGCAAGTGAGTTCATGCGGCATCCTCGGTGAGTTTGTTTATTCCTATCGTGAGCGAATCTGCCAATGTCTCGAGTTCTCGTGGTCCGGGTGCCGAAGTAAAGAGTTGAGGTGTCGTGAGTTGGGCGAGAGGCAGGCTGTCGGAAAGGCGCGCAACCTGTTCTCGTTGACGTACCGCCCAGCGCAAGCGGAACGCGGCGGCATCACGCAACGCCGCAACGTCGCTCGTTGAAAGTTTCGGAGCGTTCTTAGCGAGAAGGGCGTCGAGGTCTCCATCGAGTCCTTCGGGAACATCGACCAAGCCGTTCACGATCACGGGCCCGAGTGCGACACCGATTTCGTCTTCAAGGGCGAACGCGGTTTCGATCACTTCGTTCACCGGGGTTTCCTCGGCCAAGGTAACGAGCATTACCCGGCACCGCTGAGGGTCGGCCAACATCGCCAGCACATCGTCGGCCTGAGTGGCGATGGGGCCTGCCCCGACGGCGCGGCGCAGACCAGTTGGTGATTGCAGGAACGACACCGCGTGGCCTGCGGCGGGAGCATCGAGGACGATGAGGTCGGCGGCCTTCATGGTTTCCATCGCCTTGACCCGACCCAAAACGAGGAGATCTCGAATACCTGGGGCAGCAGTAGTGACCACGTCGATAGCGCCAGTGGACGCCAAACGCCGGGTGATTCGGGCCAGACCGTGATCGGCGAGATACTCCGCCAGTGCCTTGTCAGGGGTCACCAGACGGCCTCGGACATCAGCGTCTCCGCCCTGTCCACCACCGGGATGGAGGGTCTGTTCGAGAGTCGTGAGCTCGGGCTGGGCAAAGAGGCGGCTGATGGGCCCGCCCGGGGTCAGACGGATGAGAAGGGTGGAAATACCGGCTCGGGCGGCGGTCCGGGCCAGGGCCGCGGACATGGTGCTTTTGCCCACGCCTCCCTTCCCGGCCACGATGAGGACCCGTGATGCTGCGAATAATCGTGCAGGGTCCATTTTCCCCTCGGAGGCTCGACATGCGCAGACTACCCACCGCTGCTGCCATGACTGCTGTCGTGGCGCTGATGATTGGTGTCATCGGCTTCGCCGTGAATGCGATGACGGGCCCCGTGTCGGCCGAAACGTCAACAACGATCATCAATGAAGGCAGCCCCGATGGCTTTGTCGCGGTTGTGAAAGTCAGCGGTCTTCTTGATCCGGTGATGGTGGATTTCATTCGTTCTTCGATCGATGGCGCAAATAGCGAAGGAGCACTCGCACTCGTTCTTCAAACCGATTCGAACGGTGTCGTCGTCGATGACGCGACGTTTGAAGCGTTGTTGAACGCGATGCTTGCTTCACCAGTTCCGATTGATGTATGGGTTGGTCCCTCGGGTTCGCATCTCACTGGTCTGCCTGCGCAACTCGTTGGTGCTGCTGATCAGGTCGGTATGGCCCCAGGTTCACGACTTGGTGATGCTGGCCAACCGGTCGTTTCCGGTCTTGATTCCAAACGACTCGCTCCCATCACGGACAAGACCGTGAATGCGCAAGAAGCTGCTGACCTTGGGGTCACAACGGTGGCTGCACCAACTATCGGCGATTTCCTCGTGAATCTGCCCGGAGTGGCGACTCGTGAAGTCACTGCTGACAACGGCGAAACGCGCCGAGAGCCGTTGACGCAAGTTCGCTTCGGTCAACTCTCGCTGGTGTCGAATCTCATGCATACGGTGGCCAGTCCCGCAGTGGCGTATTTGCTGATCACTGTTGGTCTTGCGCTCATCATCTTCGAACTCTTTACCGCTGGAGTTGGAGTTGCGGGTGTTGTCGGCGCAGGAGCTTTCATTCTTTCTGGATATGGAATGTGGGTGTTGCCGACGCATTGGTGGGCGTTTGTCTTGCTCGCCATTTCGATCTTTGCATTCGCGATTGATGTGCAAACCGGTGTGCCGAGGGTGTGGACCGGTATCGGCATTGTGTTGTTCGTGGTGTTTTCATTCACCGTGTTCGACGGCATGTCGATGTCGTGGATCACGTTGCTTGTAGCGGTCCTGGGTATGGCACTGACCTTTCTTGCCGGGATGCCATCGATGGTGCGCACGCGGTTTTCCACGCCAACGATTGGGCGTGAATGGATGATCGGCGAAATGGGTCGGGCCGTCACCGGAATTAACCCCGACGGCGTTGTCCAGATCCGAGAGGCCCTTTGGCGGGCATCGACCAATCGCTCCACTCCCATCGAGGACCTCGATCGAGTCCGGGTGGTGAGCATCGATGGCTTGGTGCTTGAGGTCGAGCCCGAAACGGGTGGGGCCAAGGACTATCGCGATCGCTCCGGAGGCTCCGATCCCAAGGGGCAGAACGAATCTCCTGCCGAAACGGCTGAGAATTCAGAGGATGATCAGGCTGCTGACTGACGGCCTTCCTCTCTCATTGAGCGGGATGTGACATTCGTCGCATTTTTTCTTGCAATGGGGGCGAGCCCGGTTGTACGTTCGCCATCCGGAGTAGGGAGGCAGTTCTGTAATGAGCATTCAACGTAGTGACGTCGATTGGCAGATGGAGGCGGAATGTCGGGGACCACAAGCCGTGGTGTTCTTCCCGCCCTCACAATTTGAGCGCAAGGAAGACAAACTTCAGCGCGAGAACCGAGCCAAAGAGATCTGCACCGAGTGCTCGGTGCAACCAGATTGTCTTGATTACGCCCTGTCGATCCGTGAACCGCACGGCATCTGGGGTGGACTCAATGAACTTGAACGAAAGGCCCTGCTGACACAGCACGCGGTCTGAAAGGCCTGCGACATTGGTTCGGGGGGACCAATGCTCGCTGCAGACCCAGCGTCGGGTTCGGTTCTTCCGACCCGGCGCTGGGGCATTTTTGCGGTCAAGTGCCCACAACACGACGGCCTCCCCGAGATACTCACCGATACGCTGACATTGTGGCTTTGACTCTGTTCCTCGTGTTTGTCGTCTTCCCGCTCATCGAGCTGGGTGTCGTCATCTTCGTGGCCGACGCGATCGGCATCTTCCCGACGATTGCGCTGCTCATCGCCATGAGCGCGTTCGGTGCATGGCTCGTGAAACGCGAAGGGATCGGCGTGATGCGCCGAACACGACTTGCGGCCAATCGCGGCGAACTCCCCGGCGACGAAATGCTCGACGGAGCAGTGTTGGCGATCGCCGGCGTGTTGTGCATTGTGCCCGGATTCATCTCGGGCACGATTGGTCTTCTGTTGCTTATCGGGCCACTCCGACGACCAGTTGGTCGTCGCCTTTTGCGTCGGTGGACCCGTGTGGTGTCAGTGGTCGGTTTCGCTCGTGGTCGCCGTGATGTTGTTGAGGTGGAATGGGTGGGCGATGTCACGCCTGCGCATTCGCCACCGAACGCGGCGATCGAACTTGGGCCAGTGAATGACTGACACCTTCTCCCCTGAACCGCCGTTGATTCATGACGTGCCGCAAACAATTTCGCCACTCGTTGAACGCATCACCGCTGCGAATCCGTCTCATATGACCGGAGCAGGGACAAACACCTATCTGATTGGTCAGAACGAGATTGCTGTGATCGATCCTGGTCCCGAGGACGAAGTTCACACCGCGGCGATTGTGAAAGCGGCGAAGGGTCCGATCCGATGGATTCTCTGCACGCATACACATCCAGATCATTCGCCAGGGGTTCCCGCACTGAAGGCGGCGACCGGTGCCGAAGTCATTGCGTGGAGCAACCGAAACGGTTTGAAAACCGATCGGCGCATGCGCGACGCCGATCGGCTCATCACTGACGAATTTGAACTCACCGCAGTGCACACGCCGGGCCATGCCGGCAATCACCTTTGTTTCTTCCTTGAAGGTGAACGTCTGTTGTTCACCGGCGATCACATCATGCAGGGCTCAACAGTGGTGATTACGCCACCCGATGGCGATATGGGCGCCTATCTCGAGTCATTGGCCAAGGTGCGGGCGCTGACACCGTTGGCGATTGCGCCGGCTCACGGACACGTCATCACTGACCCCAATGCGGTGATCGACTGGTACGTCGCACATCGGCTTGAACGAGAAGCGCAATTGCACGGCCTGATGATCGATATGGGGAGCGCACGAATTGGGCAGCTCGTCGAGGCTGCCTATGTCGACCTTGACCCGATTCTCATTCCGATGGCGAAACGTTCGGTGCACGCTCATCTGCGAAAGCTGGCGCAAGAAGGCAAGGTCGAAGGCGACGGCGCTCGCAGCGTTTGGTCGACGATCAAACCGAACTGATTCGTTCGTTAGTCCGGTGGGTGATCGGGGAATCGGTCGTACCGCCACAAGACCGGGAACAAAACGATCCAGGCGATGACGACACCGATCGTTGCAACGCCGCCGAGAACCACGGCCCGTCCGGTTCCGAGTAACTGACCAGCAACACCGGATTCAAACGCGCCGAGTTCGTTCGAAGCTCCAATAAACACGCCTTCGACGGCCATCACCCGGCCACGAGCCGAGGATGGGGTTACGAGCGGAACCAAAGTGCTGCGGATGTACACGCTTACCGAATCAGCGGCGCTTAACAGCATGACGCTCAGGAACGCGATGGCGAAACTGTGGGTGAGGCCAAGGGTGATGGTGAACACGCCGAAAAGGGCCACGGAGATGAACATCACCGGCCCAGTGCGTCGCCGAATCGGTTTGATGCTCAACAGAATCGTCACAACTGCTGCGCCGATACCACCGGCGGCGCGCAGCCAACCCAGTCCCACAGCACCAACGTTCAATCGGTTTTCAGCGATTGCCGGTAGCAGCGCCACTGCGCCACCGAACAAGACTGCAAAGAGGTCAAGTGAAATGGCGCCAAGAAGTGCGGGATTGCGGCGAATGACCCGGAACCCCTCGAAGGCTTCATGGAATGTGCGCTTCTTCTTCGTTTTAACGTCAGAAGTTGCTGACGGGGCCGTCGAACCATGAGCGATGTGTTCAGCGTTGTGTTCGCCGAGGACATCGAGCATTTCTGCCGGTCGCATTTCGTCACCAAGTTCAATAATCGACGCGTCTTGTCCGCCGGCAAGCGAAACGCCTGGTGCAACGCGATCGTGGCGGGGCTTGGCGAATTGAATCAGCACCGCTCCAGTTGCGGCCAGGATCATGCACGCGATGAACGGCCAAGAAGGTGAGCCGACAAACAGGAAGCCCGCTAGTACTGGTCCGATAATCGCGCTGGCCTGCCATCCGCCAACGTGAAACGCGATAAGCCGAGGTAGACCACCGTCAGGCGCGATATCGGCAGGCATCGATCGTGTCGCTGGGCTAACAAACGCACGCCCTATTCCAAATGCGATCACGATGGCAAAGATCGGCGTTGTGTCGGTAGGGCTGGTCGAGACGTACCAGGCCAACATGCCGGTGGTGATGACCTCGACAATGAGGCCTATCGATGCGATGTGTCGGCGGTCGTAACGGTCGGCAAAGGAACCGGTGACGGTCATCAGAAAAAATGCTGGCGCGAATTCGGCGAGCCCAAGAAGGCCAAGGTCGAGATCGCGTCCGGTCATGTCGTAGAGCTGTTTGCCCAGAGCGGTGATCTGAATCATCGTCGCCATCGTTGAAGCGACCGACGCCAAGAGGAATGGCTTGACTGAACGACTCCGGAAAAGTTCTTTTGCAGAAACCGGTGCGGTCATTTGTTTCAGGACTCGACGCGGTACTCGAAACCTTCATCGGCAGGACGGCGCTCTGCTTTGCCGGCCAGACGGAGGTTTTCGAGGTGGGCGTAGGTTTCGCTATCAGCCATTGGCCCTCGACTTCGCGGCGAGAACAAGAATTCAGACCACTTTGTGATCGGAGCCCAACCGGCTTCCATGCTCGCGTCAACAAGTAGTTGCAAGCGCGAGGCGTGATGATCCTTAATTGCGTCGCAGCGACCAGAAAGGTCAGTGAAGGGATGACCATGAGCGGGAAGCACCGTGGTGATTCCCTCAAGCTGGGCAACTTTGTCAAGGTTCTGCAGGTAGTTCGACAGCGGGTCGCCGCCCATGAAGCCAGCAATATGCGGGGTGATCGTGGGCAACACATGGTCACCCGAAAGCAGCACCCCGTCTTCGGGGTTCCACATACACAGGTGATCGTGGGTGTGTCCGGGAGTGAAGACTGCGACCCAGTCGCGGTCGCCCATACGAACCCGTTGGGCATCGTCGACAACGATTGTCGGGCGTGGTGCTTTCATCCATGACACTTCTTCAATACGGCCATCGGCGATTGCCGCACGGATGCGGTCACGAAATGCCTTGAACCCCGGGAACGATTGTTCCATCTCGGCTTCATCGGTCGAACCAATGGCATCGAGGATTGTTCCGGCCTCGCTGGCGTCGGCTGGATCAAGCGGTTCAAGAGGTGTTTCGTTGAGATCAAGAAGGTCGGTCCACTTACGAAACATCGTGGAAGTCAGGATGTCGGCATTGCTGGACTCGACAAGTCGATGCGCTCCACCGAAGTGATCGGGATGTGAATGAGTGATGTACACGGTGTGCACTCGCGCCAGTGGAATATTTGCGTCACGCATGCGGTCTTGAAGTGCAGCCCAAGATTCATCGCTTGGTAGGCCGGGATCGACCAACGTGAAGCCGCGTGAATCCTCGATGGCGTAGGTGTTGACGTGTCCGAGGCCGGTGAAGTCGGTCGGAAGTTGCAGTCGAAGAATGCCGCGCGCGACTTCAGTGATTTCGGTGGACGCGTCTTCTTGTTCCTGACGCAACACGCGAGGCGCCTCAGCACCATGTGTATGTCCGCTGTGATTGTGCGCTTCCCCCATGACGCTCCGACACTACCGCTCACTGGGGTCGGGGCCTTCAGTTGCCCCGGTGTACGGCTCGTTAGGCTTCTGACGCTGATTCTTCAGGAGTGAGGAGACAGAACGTGTCGCGGTAGTAGCGAAGTTCAAAAACACTTTCCCGGATGTCATCGAGGGCACGGTGTCCTTCGGCTTTTCGGGGAGCTCCCTTAAGCAGCGTCGGGTTCCATCGCTTGATGAGTTCCTTCAGGGTCGAAACATCAACGGATCGGTAATGCAGAAAATCTTCGATCTCTGGCATGTAGGCGGCCAAGAACCGTCGGTCAGTGCCGATGGAGTTTCCGCATAAGGGGACGGTGCGGGGCTCGGCGATGTGCTCTCGCAGGAAGGCCATGGTCGCATCATTGGCTTCTTGAAGACTGATGGTGGACGCTTCGATCGCAGGCAGTAAGCCGCTGCGAGTATGCATGCCGACGACGACTTCATCCATAAGCGCCATGGCTTCCGGCGGTTGATGGATGACGAGATCAGGACCCTCGGCGATGATCTCAAGCGAGTCGTCGGTGAGGAGTGTTGCGATCTCGACGATCACGTTTTTGGCAGTATCGAGGCCGGTCATTTCGAGATCAATCCAAGCGAGCATGACCGGATCCTACGCACCGTCCTACGATCGGCTGGTGCTTGAAGTTCCGGTGATGCGTCTCGACCCCGATTTAGAGCTGCCGTCCTATGCCCGAGTGGGCGATGCCGGGCTCGATCTCGTGGCGCGCGAGAACGTGGTTTTGTTTCCAGCCGGCGGGCGGGCGCTTGTCGCTACTGGTCTTGCGATTGCAATTCCTGAAGGTCACGCTGGGTTTATCCAGCCGCGCAGCGGCTTGGCTCTGAAACACGGAGTGACCTGTCTCAATACGCCAGGGCTCATCGATAGCGGTTACCGCGGTGAACTGAAAGTGTTGCTGATTAATACCGATCCCGCCGAACCATTCGAAATCAAGCGTGGTGAGCGGATTGCGCAACTCGTGGTGCAAAAAGTCGAACATGTAGTGCTGCAACCCGTTGACGATTTTGATCATCTTGGTGAATCAGAGCGCGGCGACGGCGGATTTGGTCACACTGGCCACTAGTCAGGATCATTCCAAACCACGAGCCTTGCGCTCAGTCTTTGCGAATCGATTTCGAACGCAATGTTTAGTTAGTCAGTTGATGTCGGCTGAGGAAGCGACCAGTCGGTCATCCGCCATCCAACTTCGATGATGGCCGCCGCGATCACGCCAATGCCGATCGCACTTGCAATATCGCGTGTGTCGGGAAGTGGAAGGTCGAAGTAGTTCCGCATTCCAGGTAGGGCAAGAGCGCCGATGAAGGCAGTCGCCATGGCGATGATGAGCAGATATTTCCACCAGGACATCGGGCGACAAAGAATCGCTAGAACCCAAATGGCAATCGTGAACAGCGTGATGACTGCGACTGTCCGTGATTGGTCCAGTGGCACGTCAGCATTTCGCACAATGAGATAAGCAACGAGGGTTGCAATTGCGGCAATCACACCGGCCGGTATGGCAAATCGCAGAACTCGGCGGAGGAAACCCGACATCGCTCTGCGATTGTTTTGTGACAACGCAAGGATGAACCCAGGGATACCAATAGTGAGTGCCGAGAGGATGGTGAAGTGGCGCGGAAGAAAGGGAAAGGGGAACCGCCCAAGGCCAACCACGACCGCGAGTACTACTGCATAGAACGTCTTTGTGAGGAAGAGATTGGCAACGCGTTCAACGTTGGCAATGACTCGGCGTCCTTCATTCACGACTGAAGGAAAGACAGCGAAGTCATTGTCGAGAAGCACGAAACGGGCAACGGCACGTGCGGCGGCAGAACCTGAACCCATAGCGACGCCAACGTCGGCGTCTTTAAGCGCGAGTGTGTCGTTAACTCCGTCACCGGTCATCGCAACAACGTGGCCACGAGATTGCAATGCGTGCACCATCGCGCGCTTTTGTTGAGGCGTGACTCGTCCGAATACTGAATGCTTCTCGAGAACATCAGCGAGTGCTTCTTGATCTTCCGGGAGGGTGCGCGCATCAATTGGTTCGTCGGCTCCGGGAACACCGCATCGCGTTGCGACAGCACCAACCGTGACGGGGCTATCTCCAGAAATGACCTTGACGGCGACACCTTGATCGCCGAAATACGCGATCGTTTGCGGTGCGGCTTCGCGAAGTTGCTCATCGAGAACGACAAGAGCGATTGGCTGGAGTCCGTTCGGAAGAATTTCACCGTTCAGCCCCGACGAGGATGCCGCAAGTAAGAGCACGCGCTGGCCCTGGCTCGCATAGTGCTCCATTCGTGTGCGGGCGGAATCAACGGTGGCATTCGCTGCAGCTTGGTCAAGAAGAATGTCGGGGGCACCGAGATACCAGGAACCATGTTCAGCGAACTGTGCGGCGCTCCATTTCCGGGCAGAGGAAAACGCAATCGAATCGGAAAGCGTCCATCCCGGGCCGTCGGGATACTTGGCAACAATTGCGGCAAGACTCGGATTGGGGTGATTGTCCGACGCTCCGATGGCCGCGAGAACCAGCGCGAGGTCAACGGTTGAAGCGGCTTGGTTGCCGAGGTGCTCAACGGTGGAAAGAGAGAGTGAGCCCTCGGTAAGGGTTCCTGTCTTGTCGAGGCAGATTGTGTCGACACGAGCGAGGCCTTCGATGGCAGCGAGTTCTTGGGTGAGAACTTTTTTGCTTGCCAACCGAGTTGCGCCGACGGCAAAAGCGATGCTTGTAAGAAGAACAAGACCCTCGGGCACCATTGCGACCAGGCCAGCGACCGAACCTTGAACTGCAGCAACGAATCCGTCATGCGTTGCCAGTTGAGAACTGATGAGCATGAGAGCAACGGGAATCATCATCCAGCCGACGATGGCGATGACTCGATTGATGCCCGTTCGGAGTTCGCTCTTCACTAATGAGAAGCGTCGAGCCTCGCTCGAAAGTCGGAATGCGTAGGAATCGGCACCGACCGCGGTGGCTCGCATGATGCCGTTTCCGGCAACGACGAAACTGCCTGACATCACTGTGTCGCTCTTGGCTTTATCGACCGATTCGGCTTCGCCGGTCAGTAGAGACTCGTCTATTTCGAGATTTGAGCTTTCAAGCACCTCGCCATCGACAACGATTTGATCGCCAAGCATGAGCACGATGATCTCGTCGAGAACGACATCTTTTGAAGCAATGGTTTTGTCGACTCCATCTCTTCGGACGGTCGATTGTGGAGCATTGAGCACTGCGAGTGCATCAAGTGATCGTTTGGACCGAATCTCCTGAACAATGCCGATGAGCGCATTCCCCACAAGAACAAAACCGAACAACCCGTCGCGGTACTCGCCGACTGCAAGGATGATGACGAGCAAAATGCCGAGTAGGAGATTGAAAGGCGTGAAAACATTTGCCTTGATGATCTGGCTGATTGTTCGACTCGTCGGATTCGGAACGTCATTGCTACGGCCGTCACTGATCCGCTGTGCGACGTCATTGCTGCTCAAGCCTTGAATCGTTGTTTCCATAGTCAGCGTTCAGGCTTCTTCGTCAGTTTGGGTGGACGACCACGACCGGGCAGTTTTCGTCTTGCACGCATTGTTGACTGTTCGATGGTTAACGCTTGACGACAGGCACGAGAAGGACTGGAACGTTGCTGCGCCTTACGAGTTCTTGGGCCACGCTGCCAAACATGAGGTGATGCATTCCGCCGTGGCCGTGCGTTCCCAAGACGATGTGCGAAGCGTTTAGTTCGGTAATCGCGGTGAGCAGTGTTTCCGACGCGGGCCCCATGATCACTAAGGGGTGAACCTCGACCCCAGTGGTGTCGGTGAGCGTTTCTGCCAGTTCTCGGACTTTGCGATGCTCATCGGTCAGTTTGCCGGCGCGGGCGGAACGGGTGAAGGAACTGATGTCTTCTTTGTCGTAGCCAGCAAGGACGGGTTCACCGGCCGCGACATGCACCAAATGCAATGAAGACCCGGCAGCGCGGGCCAAGAGCAGTCCTTCTCGGACGATTTGCTCGCCATGATCGGAAAAGTCAACGGCCGCTATGACGGTGGTACCGGAGGGCGAGGAACTCATGGGTCGAGCCTACGGGCTCTCCGACACGTCAAGCCCGTGAATTGATGGCTGGGGCGAAGAAGAGCGGTCGCGTTGGAGAAAGGCTCGGATTCTGCGAAGATGCAGGCCCATGGATGTCCAGTCCTTCTCGTTCTTCTACGCAGTGCTCGCTCTTGCTTGTTGGGCAGGTACTGCAGCCATCGTCGTGGGCGCGCTACTACGCCGCTTCGGAAATCCTGACGCGTTTGTTGAATCACGAGCGCAGTTAGGCAATGTTGCGCTTCCGCTGGCATGGATCATTGCGCTTGTCACCACGGCGGGGTCGCTTTATTACTCAAGGGTGCAGGGCTATGTGCCGTGCGAGTTGTGTTGGTATCAGCGCATCTGCTTGTACCCATGGTCGGTGATCCTCGGAATTGCTGCGTGGCGACGCGACGCGGCAATCAAGGTCTATGCCGTTCCCGTTCTGAGCATCAGCATTGTGATTTCGGCCTATCACTCATGGATCCAGTGGTTCCCGCCGTCAACCGGAACCTCGTTCTGCACCGCTGACGCGCCGTGCACTACCAAATTCGTGAACGAATTCGATTTCGTCACTCTTCCGTTCATGGCACTTTCAGCTGCTGTGTTCATGATTGCGTTGTTGTTAGCAAGTGATCCGTCCGACAGTGATTTTGAAATCACCGAAGAAGTAGAGGTAACCGCGTGAGTAACCGTCCCGGTAAATCCAAGTCCGCATCACAGCGCGTTCGAGCTGCATCGAATTCGGGCAAGGGAAAGTCCACATCATTTATTTGGATTGCCATCGTTGGAGTCGTGATCGCGGTCGGCATCGTCGCAATCGTGGCTGGTCGCGGAACGAGTTCCTCTGGTGGGGGCGCCTCACCGAGCGGCGGCACCGTTGTGCCGAACGGGAACCTTGAATATGGCCAGGTTGCGGTGTCTGGAACGGCGCTGACTCCGAAGCCTGATAGCGGTGCCGATCCGATGGTCGGAACAGTCTTCCCAACGGTGACCGGCCAGCAGTTCGACGGTAAGCAACTCACTATTTCTGCCGACGGTAAGCCGCACATCATCATGGTCGTTGCGCATTGGTGCTCACATTGCCAAGCCGAAGTGCCGCGTGTTCAGAAGTGGCTCGATAAAGATGGCATGCCGACCGACGTCGAACTCGTCACTCTTGCAACGTCCAATGATCCAGCGAAGGGTAACTTTCCGGCCGCCGATTGGCTGCGTCGTGAAAAGTGGAGCGTCCCGACGATTGTTGACGACAAGCAAGGCAAAGCCGGAGCTGCCCTCGGCATCTCGGGTTTCCCGTACTTCATTGTCACCGACGCGCAAGGCAAGGTGGTCTACCGAACGAGCGGAGAAATCACTGAGGCTCAGTGGAACGATCTGCTTGTGGCCGCTCGCACGGGTAAGTCCCCGGTCTGATCGCTCGTCCGCAACCGTTTCGAACGACGAAGCGCCCACCAAATGGTGGGCGCTTCGAGCGTTTTGTGGTGCCTCCGGTGGGGGTCGAACCCACGATCGTCGGATTAAAAGTCCGCTGCCTTAACCAACTTGGCCACAGAGGCGTGAAGCAACACGTTACCGGTCTCCCCGGACCTCGCCGACGCCACAGGTAGCGTCGTGTCGTGCCTTCCTCCCCCATACCGAGCGAATCAGAGCTCGTCGGCGAAGCAAAAACGGGGGTGTTGGGCCGCGCCCCTTGGGTCGATGCAGCCGCACTCTGGACTGCTGTCTTTGCTGCGCTCTTTCTCGCAGTGTGGCTCGGTGCTCGTGGGCCGTTTGCGAGCTACGGCGGCGTAGCCCCTTATGCGGGTTCTGGAATGTTTGGCGGTTGGCTTCGGTTCGACGGCAATTGGTACACACAGATTGCAACCACCGGTTATTGGTATGCGGGCTCAGAAAGTCAGTCTGCAGTGGCGTTTTTCCCGGCCTATCCAGGGACATTGTGGGGGCTTCATTCCGTCACGACCCTGTCAGTGAAACTGCTCGGATCGTTGGTGACGATCGTGTGCGGATTTGGTGCTGTCCTTGCCATTTTTTGTTGGTTCCGCGATCGAGTTCCCGATCGAGTTGCGCGTGTTTCACTCATCACGCTGTTGCTCTATCCCTACGTCTTCTATCTCTTCGGCGCGGTGTACGGCGATGCACTTTTCTTATTTGCCGCAGTCGGAGCGTTTCTTCTTCTCGAGCGCGATCATACGATCCTTGCGGGTCTCGCTGGCGCAGTGGCAACCGCAACCCGACCAGTTGGCATTGCGCTCATCGTCGGACTCGTTGCCGTTGCTCTTTGGCGCCGGCATGTGATCGAATCGGGCGAATCTCGCTGGCGACCGCGCGTGATGTGGCGCCGACTGCGCCCTGCTGACGCTGGCGTGCTGCTTTCGCTGGGAGGTCTTGTCGGTTACATGACCTATCTCGGCATTCGTTTTGGTCATCCACTGGCGTTCAATGAAGTGCAGCGCGCTCCGGGATGGGATCAGGGCTCAGGCCCAAGGACTTGGTTCAAGGTCACGTGGTTCCAGCAGATTAAAAATTTGCCGCGCTGGTCGTGGGATTGGTTTCAGAACGGCGACACCGTCACGTTTGAAAAAGTGCAATACGCCGTAACGGTGATTGTTCAGGGGCTCTTTGCTCTGGGCTTCCTCTTTCTGGCCTGGCAGGTCTGGAAGAAGTTCGGCTGGGGCTATGGCCTGTACTGCTTCTCTATGCTGGCGGTTGCCCTCGTGGGCACGAAAGATTTTCAGGGGACAGGCCGTTATCTGCTGGCTACATTCCCGTGTTTCCTTGTGCTCGGTGGGTTTTTGGCGGATCGTCGGGCACTGCGCTGGGGGTGGTGGTCGATCAGCGGAATTGTCCTACTGGTATGGGTCTTCGCATTTGGGCGTGGCTACTACGTAGCCTGAGGCCATGGCGCATTTCGAGAGTCTCACGATTTTCTACCCAATGTGGAACGAAGAAGAGACGATCGAACGCGCCGTCGCGGCAGCGTTCGAAGCAGGCGATGCGTTGATCGAAGCGGGAGAGATCGCTCGCTGTGATGTTCTCATCATCAACGACGCATCGACCGACGCAACCGGCAAGATCGCCGACGAGATGGCCGCGGCCGACGAGCGGATCTCAGTTGTTCATCACGAAATAAATAGAAAGCTTGGTGGCACGCTCAAGACGGGCTTCGAAAACGCCAAGGGCGAAATCGTGCTCTATACCGATGCCGACCTCCCATTCGATATGGCGGAAGTGTCGAAGGCAGTTCGACTGCTTCGGATTTACGAAGCCGACATTGTGAGCGCGTACCGATTCGATCGCACGGGTGAAGGTCCTCGTCGTCTCGCTTACAGCTACGTTTACAACCACTTGATTCAAACGATGTTCGGGTTACGCCTTCGTGACATGAATTTTGCTTTCAAACTCATGCGGCGCACACTGCTCGACAACGTCAAACTCCAGAGCGAGGGTTCGTTCATTGACGTTGAGTTACTTGCTCGTGCTCAGAAGCTCGGATTCAGCATCGTGCAATTCGGCGTCGATTACTTCCCACGCACACGCGGAATTTCAACGCTGTCTTCGAACTCGGTGATCCTCAAGATCCTTCGCGAGATGTATGAACTGCGCAGCGAACTCCAATCGCTCGAACCATTACCGATCGAGGTGCGCCAACCCTGGAACTCAGGGGGCGGCGCGGCCTCGTGAAGTCGTCAAACGACGAAGCACCCATTCTGATTGTTTCTGCTGATGACTTCGGCCTCACGGCACGAGTCTCTCAAGGGATCATTGAGGCTCATGAACGTGGAGTCGTGACGTCAACGTCAGTCATCGCTGTAGCGCCAGCATTTAGGTCTTCGGCGAAGCAATTGCGCGATGTCTCAAGTCTTGGAGTGGGTGCCCATTTCACTGCAGTCGGTGAGGATCCTCCGCTTCTGTCGGCTCGCGAAGTTCCTTCGCTGGTCGACAAACGAGGAAATTTCTGGCCAACCTGGAAAGCATTTTTGCCTCGTGCTGCTGCTCGTCGAATCGATCCCGATGATCTCCGTCGAGAGTTTGCTGCTCAACTTGAAGCCATCTCTGGCGAGGGCCTTGTTGTCGATCATTTTGATACGCATCAACACATTCATCTCTGGCCATCTGTGAGTCGAGTGCTACTTGATCTTGGTGATGTGAATGGCGTTCATGCCATGCGTGTGACGCGGTCGAATGCGCGCGGTCCGGTGGGTGTTGTGGTCCGACGTCTTGCGCGTCAACTCGAGGCGCAGTTGCGTGAACGGCACTGGGCCTGGACAGGAGCGGCGACAGGTCTTGATGAAGCTGGATCACTCGGCACCACGGAAATGGTTCAAGCGATTCACCTCTTGGCTGCTTCAGGTGCGACAAGTGTGGAAATTGGAAGTCATCCCGGATTACCAGATGACCCCGAACGCGATCGCTACCGATGGAACTACAACTGGGATCTCGAGTTCACTGCGTTGTGTTCGGACACCGTGCGCTCGGCGATTGAAGACTCGGGCTTTCGACTCGGGACTTTCGCTGATCTTCCTAGGTGGGGAATGTGAGGCCACCTCGTTCGGTGGCAGCGAAACGAACGCTTGCACTGTGGCGAGATTTACCCCGGTCTGCGCGCCTTCATACAAACATTCGATGGAGGACAGCCCCTTTCGAGGCACTTGAAGTTCAGGTGCCGCGTTCAGGAAACATTCTCGAAGTCGGTTGTGGTCACGGAGTTTTCACGACGTTCCTCGCCGTTTCCTCTCCAGACCGCAGCGTCGTAGGTATTGACATCGATGGAGAAAAGATCGCGCTCGCTAAGCAGTCGGTTCTCGGCCTTCGCAATGGTGAAGCAAACCTTTCGTTTGAACACCGAGCATCTGGCGATGTGCCGCTCATTGATGGCGGTTGGGATGCGATTGTTTTCGCCGATGTGCTTTACCTTTTACCGGTCGAAGCACGAACAGCGCTGCTCGCCGAATGCGTTGAAGCGCTCTCGCCTTATGGACTTTTGGTCGTGAAGGAAGTCGACACTTCGCCGAAGTTCAAGGCACAGATGGCGCAGTTCCAAGAGTTCCTTGCAACAAAAGTGCTGCGAATCACCCACGGCAATGCATTGAACTTTCCTTCTGCTGTTGAACTCGAAGCGATTATGACGTCTGACGGACTCGAAACGAAGATGTCGCGCCTTGATAAGGGCTACTTCCATCCGCATTGTGTGGTCATAGGCCGAAAAAGACAGGCGTGAGCTCTAAAACAGCGTGAGGGGCGAATCGGTTTCTTCTTCCGGTTGCGGTGCTTCTCCGTCGACATCTTGAGCAATTCCGGTTTCGCCAAAAGAAATGGCCATGAGAAAGCCGCGCGCGCGTTCTGCGAGTGGGTACTCAGCAACGAGTGCGTTGAACGCGGGAGAGTGGTTCGCTTCAACAAGATGAGCGAGTTCGTGGACGATGACGTAATCCAGAACCCATGGCGGATACGCCGCTAGCCGGTTCGAGATTCGAATTTGACCATTCGTCGTCGTACACGATCCCCACTGACTTCGCTGATCGGCCCACTCCACTGACGTGGCTTTGGGAAGTGAGAATCGTTTTGACAGGCGCAGCGCGCGTGATTCGAGATCGACAGTCTCGGATCGAAAGCGGCGTTCGAGACGAGTGACGAGGTAATGAACATGCTCATTGAGTTCGCGCTCGGACATAGAAGCGGGTGCTTGGACGCGAATGACACCGTCGACGATGGTGGCCTGCACCGTCTTTCGACGACGCCGCGACCTAACAATCTCTACTGGGAGCGAGGAACGTTGGGGCTCGGTCATCGGATCATTCAAATCTGATCGGGAATGGTGATTTCATCGTCCTCGACGAGAACCACGCGTTCGCCGATTTCGAGGCGGTCGCCATGGTGGACAAACACGCGTCCGCCGAGGTTCGGCATGCGTTGCCATTGTTCAGAATGTTGGACCTCAAGAGTGCCGATCACGCCACCGTGTGTGAGCACGAGGACATCGGCGCCTTCGTACTCGGTGTGGATACGGTCGAGTGCTGCGCGGGTGCGAACAAGCAATTCATCGTGCAGTTCGTAGCCAGGAGGCCATTTGTCGTGGCCGAGGTATCCCGGCCACTCGGTGTCGATCTCGGCGCGGGTCAGGCCTTCCCACTCGCCAGCATCGCGTTCCATGAGATCGGGATCGATCACGATGGGACCGACGCCAATTTGAGAACTAATGATTTGTGCCGTTTCAAACGCGCGAACGAGCGGTGAGGCAACGATGACGTCGACCGAGCCGATTCGCTGTGCGGCATGGAATGCCTGCTGTCGGCCGAAGTCGGTGAGTTCGGGGTCGGCCTTTCCCTGCCAACGGCCTACGGCGTTCCATTCGGACTGTCCGTGGCGGACGAGTAGGAGGCGGGTCACGGCGTGACGGTACCCGACCATCGAGACCGAGGTGAGTCGGTGACCACGTAACCTTTGTTCGTGGCTTCTCTTCGTCTGTTCGCTTCGGCCCGGGAAGTGGCCGGCACAAGCCGAGATGAGATTCCGGGGTCAACCGTCGACGAAGTTCTTGGCGAGGCGGCCCGACGTTACGGACCTGCGTTTGCCGAGGTCGTGGCAACGAGTCGTGTGTGGTGCAATGGCGAGCCCGTCACTGGCGACGCTGCCGTCACTGACGCCGATGAAATTGCAGTGCTTCCGCCTGTTTCTGGTGGGTACTCGTGAGTGGCACCAAAGCCAATTCCACGATTGTTCGTCGACTCGTCTATCTCCCGAAGCCAGACGGCCCACACGCGCGGTTAGGTGTGTTGTGGTTCATCGCGGCATGCGCGGCTTGCGCCTTGGGAACGATTGCAGTTGCCGTGCTCTTTTCGGTGCTTGCAGCAGTGGCGGCAATGCAAACTGTTCGCGCATGGGTTGATGCCGGGCGAAAATCCAATCCAATCGTTAGCGGTGTTGCTGCCGCAGTCGTTCCGATTGCCGCACTCGCTGGCTCCATTGGATTTGGAGCTGGTCTTATGGTTGCGACAACAGTTGTTGTTGTCAGTGGCGTTCTTCGGAGCAATGTTCTTGTTGGACTCAGGTCGACGATTCTTCCTGCGCTTGCTGCTGGCTCGGTCGTACTCACCGGACGTACCAATATGGGTGCGCTTGTCGTTCTGCTGATCCTCATCAGTGCCTATGAAACGGGCGACTATCTCATGGGTTCGGAAGCGGAAAGCATTTTCGAAGGTCCATTGTCGGGAATCGCAGCGGTGATGGTTGTGACCTTTGCTGAAGCGGTGTTCCAAATTGGGCCATTTGAGACTCGTGCCGGTTGGGTGTTTGGCGCTCTTGTAGCGGTACTTGCTCCCCTCGGTGCGTTGTTGGCTTCGGTATTGGCCCCAACCTCAGAGTCCGCCGGTCCAGCCCTTCGACGGCTTGATGTGTGGCTGGTCGTTGCCCCGGTGTGGTGTTGGATGCTGACCAACTATCTCTCTCGTATCGGCTGACGCCGCCAGCGGATACGAGGTTTGCCGCCCGAGATCGCAGTTTTGGAGCGGATCGAACCTCCGAAGGGTTTCTGGGGGCTCTCTCCCCGTAGCGTGTAGGGGTCATGCAATCCCTAGCGGTACTTTCGCTTCACACCTCCCCCCTTGCGCAACCTGGCAGTGGCGATTCGGGCGGGATGAATGTGTACGTGCGCGAACTCGTCGGCGCGCTCGCACAAGCTGGCGTTCGAACCGAGGTCTACACGAGGCGTTCGGCCGAGGATCAACCCGATTTCGTTGATGTTGAGCCGGGCTTCCGGGTTGTGCATATCGATGCTGGCCGGCTTGACCTTGCGAAGGAAGACCTTCCTGAGGTTCTTGACGAGTTCGGCGATGGGGTTGCTCGGCACTTGCGCCGGGCCGATGGACCCGACGCGATCCATGCCAACTATTGGTTGTCGGGCGTGGTCGGTCATCGCCTCAAGCACGAGCTGTCGTTGCCGCTGGTCTCGACGTTTCACACCCTTGCCCGCGTCAAAGCTGAAACTGGCGATGCCGAACCAGAGCGTCGAATTCAGGCCGAGACCGAAGTCATTGCGTGTTCCGATGCGATCCTCGCCAACTGTGCGGCGGAAGTGACGCAACTCGTTGAGTTGTACGGAGCTGACCCAACCCGAATCGAAATAGTTCCGCCTGGCGTTGATCATGCGTTCTTCTCCGCTGGGGATCGTCGCGGCGCGCGCCTTGCACTCGGCCTTGGCGATCACCCGGTGTTGTTGTTCGCTGGGCGTATTCAGCCACTCAAGGGTCTGACTATCGCGATAGCGGCATTGGCTGAGTTGTCCGAATCGCATCCCGATGCGTTGTTGTTAGTCGTGGGCGGAGCGAGCGGCGCCGAAGGCCGCGCTGAACTCGACGCCGCAACGTCGTTGGTCGATGCGCTTGGTCTGACTGGGCGTGTCCGATTTGTTCCACCTCAGCCTCATCATCTTCTTTCCACCTACTACCGCGCTGCCGATGTGTGCATTGTTCCGAGTCGTTCTGAATCCTTTGGGCTCGTCGCACTTGAAGCTGCCGCTTGTGGAACACCGGTAGTCGCCGCTGCTGTCGGTGGTTTGTTAACGCTGGTCGATGACGGAGTCACTGGCTTCCTGATCGATAACCGTGACCCTCGCGAGTATGCCGAGGCGATCGGGACCATTCTCGATACGCCGTCATTCGCAGAATCGATTGCTGCAGCCGCCGCCGAAAGTGCGTCGCACTACACATGGTCGACAACGGCGGCCCGTCTGCGCCGTTTGTATGCCGATCTCACCTCTCGCGCACTAGTGGAATGCCGATAACCCATGGCCGATGACATCGCTGACGAACAGCAACTTGATCTGATCGAGATCCAAATCAGCGAGTGGTTGGCAAATGAACTTGCCACGAATCCGATAGTTGCAGCAGTTGAACGCGGTGAGCCTTCGGAACGTCGTTGGTATATCCGAGTTCTTGGTGAGAGCAAAGACATCTTCACGATTTGGTTCACGTTGCGTCAGAGAACCCTGCACTACGAGACCTACGTAATGCCAGCACCCGACGAGAATCACGCACAGTTTTTCGAGCATCTTCTCCGGCGAAACCGAAAAGTAAACGGGATGTCATTCTGCATTGGTGAAGAAGACGCAGTCTTCCTCGCTGGCTCACTACCGGTTCATGTAATTGACAACGGGGAACTCGACCGAATCCTCGGTTCGATCTACACCTATGTCGAGCAGTTCTTCTTGCCGGCGTTGCGCATCGGATTCGCCACGCGTTTTGCTACGAACTAGTGGCGATAGGCGCGGGCGAATCGCTCGTTTGGCCCATGCGCCGCTGAACCGTCGGCTCGTACTGTCACGGTCGTCCGGGTGGCGCGAACCGCTGCATTCATCGGGGAAGTGGGTGTGTCGGATCGACCACCCGGACAACGATCCAATGGCGAGTGTGAATCGGTAGAGGCCGACTTGCGCCGATTGGGTAGCGTCTGACCATGATCCGACTTCAAATTGTTGGTGGCGGTCGCATGGGAGAAGCCCTTCTCGGGGGACTCCTCGATGCTCGTTGGGCCGAACCAAGTGAACTCGCAGTTGTCGAACGCGTCGCCGATCGGCGCGCCGAACTGACACGACTTTTCCCCGGCGTTGTTGTGAGCGATTCGCTCGTCGAGGCTGACGGCGCGGTCATCGCCGTGAAACCCGGTGATGTCGCCGACACCTGTCGGGTATTGGCGGAAGCGGGTGCAAAACGCGTGTTGTCGATCGCCGCAGGCGTCACAACCACCTCATTGCAGAAATCACTTGGCGATGGCATCGCAGTGGTGCGGGCCATGCCGAACACTCCTGCAGTCGTTCGTTCCGGAGCTGCAGCGATTGCTCCGGGCTCTTCGGCCAATGACGCCGATCTCGATTGGGCAGCATCGGTCCTCGAGGCAGTCGGTGTTGTAGTTCGTGTGTCCGAAGACAAACTCGATGCGGTCACTGGCCTTTCCGGTTCAGGTCCGGCGTATGTCTTTGTTATGGCCGAAAGCATGATCGAAGCTGGTGTGCTTGTTGGGCTTCCTCGAGATGTCGCCGAAGTGCTTGCGGTGCAGACACTCTTGGGTTCGGCCAGCCTCCTTGAATCAAGCGCTGAAGCAGCCGCAACCCTGCGGGCGCAGGTCACCTCACCGGGGGGAACGACTGCTGCTGGCCTCCGTGCCCTCGAATCAGGTGGATTCCGTTCCGCGGTGCTCGATGCCGTTGCTGCAGCAACCGAACGTTCTCGTGAACTCGGTCTGGACTGACGTCGCCGACCTGCCGGTAACGTAACCGTTCCATGCCGCGCTACGACACTGTTTCCTTCCTTTCCGACTACGGCCGCGTCGACGAATTCGTCGGTGTTGTGCATTCAATCATTCGATCGATTGCACCCGAAGTTCGAGTCATCGATATCACGCATGACATTGCGCCCTACGACGTTCGCTCAGGCGGACTCGCTCTGGTGCGGGCAGCGAACTATCTCGCTCCCGGTGTCGTTGTCGCCGTGATCGACCCAACGGTCGGTACTCCGCGCCGACCAATTGCGGTGGAAATTGGTGGCGGTTCATCAGTTCTTGTCGGCCCCGACAATGGCGTCCTGGCACCGGTCGTTCAATTGTGCGGCGGTGCCGGCCGCGCTGTTGAAATCGTTAATCCTGAGTACCGTTTCACGACTGAGCCGGGAACGTTCGATGGTCGCGATGTTTTTGCACCGGCGGCTGCTCATCTTTGTAACGGTGTCGATCTTGCCGAACTTGGGCCTTCCATTGATCCCATTTCGTTGTTCCCAGCGATGATCCCATTGACTCGTGAAGACGAGGGTCGACTCCACTCAGAAGTTTTGTGGGTCGATCACTACGGCAATGCGCAACTCAACGTCGACCCCGATGAGCTCGAAGACTTCGACGATCACGTACGTCTGGTGATGGACGACGGTTCTCGTGTGGCTCGGCGTGTCTCAACATTTGCTGATCTTGAAAACAATGAACTCGGACTCATCGTCGATTCCTACGGACTTATAACGATCGTTCTCGACAAGCGATCCGCTGCCGAAGAACTTGGTTTGTCGACCGCTTCTGCAGTGACCATCGAACAATTCGACGAAACTCGCCCGCCAAGCGTGATTACGCCCGTACAACTCGGCCAGCGCCGAAGCTGAGGAAGAACAATGCGACCAGGAACCGTTATCGCCGTCGGAACATTGCTCTTTGTGATCTTGTTTGCCGCAGTGATGCAGTTGTTCGTACTTGCGCACTAGCAGTTCAAGCCGTTTAGGCAACGTCTGCGTTTGGTGCTCGCCACGCATCTGGTTCAGCTACAGCACGCAACTGAGCGGAAGTTCCCGAACTCGTCAGTAGGAATCCAACGAAGATCACAGAGATTCCGGCGACAAGAGAAATGGCGAATCCGTCCATCTCATTCACCACTGAGTTCAGGATGCCGCCTGCACTCAGGATGAGTGTGCCGGCGGCGATGATCAGATTCGCAATCGCTAAACGTCGTGGTGAAGGCGCGCCGGTTCCGCGAGCACGCGTATCGGAGCCAGCGCGCCACACACGAAACAATCGCCACGCGCTCCAGACCGCTCCGCCGATGATGACCAGCGCGGCAACTCCGGAACCGACAGCGGCTGCAATTCGTGGACCGGGGCCGAAAACTTCTTTGCCTTGAGGAAGCACTTCGGAATTGATGACCCCAGTAAGGGGCGCTGCTACGACAATGCCTGTGCAGAACGCTCCAAGCATCGCGATGATGGCCATCCATCGTTTGCCGTGTTTTGGTCCGGCCAAGAGTTCGATGGTGCCGAGAGCGAGGAACGGGACATTGAGAATGGCCCCGAACAGATAGAAGGTCTTAAACGACCATTCGCCCCATCCGACCGATGCTCCCCACCACAGCGAAACCGAACCAAGCGCAAACATGAAGAGCGAAATCGTCCAGGCCGCTTCGTGGCGCTGTCGGCTCCGGAACCACCGCTCGCCCGTTGAGAGAGCGAAGGCCAGCGACACCAAAGTGGCGGCGGCAGCGAGGGCGGCATGCATGTCGACATCCTAAGGGGGATCAGGGCCAGAGCCCCAAGGGGGCATGGCCCAGCGGCACATTGTGAACAAGAGAACAAGGTCGGTAGCGTGGTCATTTGTGGAGCGCCAACGCCGGATACCTGAAGCCACTGTGGCCCGACTGCCCGTCTATTTGCGCACCCTTCTCGACGTCCAGACCGATGGCGTCACCACGATCTCATCCGAGCGCCTTGCTGAACTGGCTGGTGTGAACGCAGCCAAAGTTCGCAAAGACCTTTCCTATCTCGGCTCCTTTGGGACTCGTGGTGTTGGCTACGACGTAGATCACCTTCTGGTTCAGATGAGTCGGGAACTCGGACTCACTCGTGATTGGCCAGTGGCGATCGTCGGTGTCGGAAACTTGGGCGCGGCGCTCGCGAACTACGGCGGATTCGGCGACCGTGGTTTTCCCGTTGCTGCGTTGATCGATGCCGATGCGGCCAAAGTCGGAACAACCTTTGGCGGCCACACGATTCGCCATCTCGACGATTTGCCGGCGTTGGTTGACGAACTCGGAATTGCAATTGGCATCATTGCAACGCCGGCAGTCGGTGCACAGGAAGTTGCTGACCGATTAGTGGCTGCAGGAGTGACATCTATTCTGAACTTTGCGCCCGCGGTGGTCACTGTTCCGGAGCAAGCCACATTGCGCAAAGTCGATCTCGCTCTCGAACTTCAGGTGCTCAGTTTTTATGGTCAGCGCGACTCCATCGGTTCGGCGTTACGCGAAGAACTCGGTGTCGCCGCTGTGGTAAAGAACTCGGGGGCGTGACGATGCCATTCGCGGAACCGCTCTATCCGGTAAATCTTTCGCTAGCTGGCCGTCGCTGTTTGGTTGTTGGGGGCGGTCCCGTCGCGTTGTCCAAGGCTCGAGAACTCGTGGTGTGTCGTGCAGTGGTCGATGTTGTCGCCCCAGAAATCCTCGAAGATTTCGCTTCGCTCGACGGGGTTATCTGTCACAAGCGGCCCTACGAGGCCGGCGAGGTCGCCGGCTATCGCCTAGTCATCACGGCTACGAGCGATCCAGCGGTGAACCGTCAGGTCTTTCTTGAGGGCGAAGCGGCCGGGATTTGGGTCAATAGCGCCGACGATCCGGCCAACTGTGCCTTCGCTTTGCCAGCCCGAGTCCGGCAGGGGCCGCTGTTGGTCACGTTCTCCACCAGTGGGTCATCACCGGCGCTCTCCACATGGCTCCGACGTCGCTATGGTCCTGAGTTCGGACCTGAGTACGCCGTACTGGTCGAGATCCTCACCGAATACCGAGCCCGGCTTCAGGCCGAAGGCACGTCGACCGAGGGTCTGGACTGGCAAGGAGCGCTCGATTCGGGAATGCTGGAACTCATCCGCGAGGGTCGCCTCGCCGAAGCCAAGGAGCGCCTCCAGGCGTGTCTGTCGTAGTCGTTGGACTGAATCACCGAACGGTTCCACTCGCTCTACTCGAGCGAGTCACGATCGATGACGCTCGGCTACCGAAAGCGCTGCACGATGTGCTCTCACAAGACCATGTGAGTGAAGCCGTGGTGCTGTCGACATGCAATCGCACCGAGGTCTACGTCGTCGCTGAAAAGTTTCACCCCGCCTACGGCGACCTGCGGACGTTCTTCTCTGAACTCGCCTTCGCCGATCCAGAAGAACTTGCCGGTCACCTTTACGTTCACGATGCCGATGCTGCTGCCGGACATCTCTTCCGCGTTGCATCTGGCATCGACTCGGCCGTCGTAGGCGAAGCCGAAATTCTCGGACAGGTTCGCCGGGCTTGGGACATTGCGCAGACCGAAAACGCTGCTGGGTCTCAACTCAATCTGCTTTTCCGCCATGCCCTCGAAGTCGGAAAGCGCGCTCGAACCGAAACCGGCATTGGCCGCCACGTCGCATCGGTTTCTACCGCTGCAGTCGCCATGGCCGCACAGCACCTTGGTTCGCTCGAAGGTCGTTCCATCTTGGTGATGGGTGCTGGCGAAATGGGCGAGGGCATGGTTCGTGCGCTTGCTAGCAACGGCGTCTCCGACATTCGCATTGCCAATCGCACGTGGGAGAACGCTGCAGATCTCGCAGAGCGACTTGGCGGAACTGCAATCCGTCTGGCCGATCTCGATGCAGCTCTTTCCGAGGTCGATCTTCTGCTCACTGGCACTGGCGCCAACTCGATGATCATCGAACACGCTGACATCGAACGAGTCATGCGTGCACGCGGCGATCGCGAAATTCTCGTTGTCGATGTTGCGGTTCCTCGTGACGTCGATCCTGCTGCTGCCGATATCCCGGGTGTCACCATCCTCGACATGGACGACCTTCGAGCGTTTGCCGAAGCAGGCATGGCCGAGCGTCGACGCGAAGTCGCGTCAGTCGAAGCAATGTGCGGCGAAGAACTCGAGCGTTTCTTGGCGGTAAGTTCAGCTCGTGAGGTGGCGCCGTTGATTTCACGGTTGCACGAAAAGTCCGATGAAATTCGCCTTGCCGAACTCGAGCGTCTCCGTGCTCGTTTTGGCGACCTTGATGAACGTCAACTCGAGGCCCTTGATTCGCTGACAAAAGGAATCGTGGCCAAGTTGCTGCATCAGCCAACCGTGCGGTTGAAAGATGCTGCTGGTTCGCCGCGCGGTGAACGCCTTGCCGAGGCCCTTCGCGATCTCTTTGAGCTCTGATCCCACAATGTCCGGGGGCGGTCCCGACGCAGTGACACTCCGATTAGCAACGCGTGGTAGTGCTCTTGCGTTATGGCAGGCCGATCACGTGGCAGAACTGCTCCAGCACCATGCTTCGGCCAATGGGATTGATTTGTCGATCGAGAAAGTGATCGTCGAGACGATGGCCGATCAACGCCTCGACATTCCGATCGACGCCATGGGCGGCAAGGGCGTCTTCGTAAAAGAAATCCAAGCAGCGGTGCTCGATGGCCGCGCTGATTTCGCGGTGCACTCTGGCAAAGACCTTCCTGCACTCACTCCCGACGAACTCGTCATCGCTGCCGTTCCCGAGCGTGGCGATGTTCGCGACGTCCTGGTTGGATCGACCATCGACGGATTGCCGCAGGGTGGACATGTCGCAACCGGGTCTATTCGTCGGAAGGCACAACTCGCATCGCTGCGTCCCGACATTTTGTTCTCAGGATTGCGCGGCAACATCGCAACCAGACTTGAAAAGGCCGCTGGGTTCGATGCCATCGTGATGGCGGCGGCCGCGATCGAACGTCTTGGTATTTCGATGGACGATCGAGTTGTACAGGTGCTCGCGCCTTCGGTGATGCTGCCTCAGGTTGCGCAAGGCGCGCTTGTTCTCGAATGCCGTACCAACGATGCGCCAACTCTTTCGTTGCTTTCTGCAATCGATCACGGACCAAGTCGTTTATGTGTCGACGCCGAACGAGCGTTCCTTGCCGAACTTGGTGGCGATTGCGATCTGCCGGTTGCGGCCTATGTCGTCATCGACGGCGATGAACTCGTTTGTGACGCGCTTGTCGCTGCGCCCGATGGTTCGACCATCCTCCGTGATTCTCGTCGGTGTGCAATGGGCGACGGCGAGAGAACTGGACGCCTAATGGCTCGCTACTTACTTGATGATGCGGGCGGCTCCGCTCTGCTTGGGCGTTAAGTGCAATGGTCGATGTTCATGAGGGCGATGAGTCGCCAGAGAACGATGACCGTGAAGTCGGAGTCGGACCCCACCCTTTGCCGTGGCCCGATGATGCGCGATTCGATCCGGAATTTCTTGAACACGGAGATCGCCGAAATGTTGGTGATGGCTATCGCTATTGGTCGAACGAAGCGATCGTCGCCGATCTTGATTCGCGCCGGCATTCGTTTCATGTCGCGATTGAAAACTGGCAGCACGATCTGAATATCGGAACCGTTGTCCGAACGGCGAACGCGTTCAATTCGGCTGGGATCCACATTGTTGGGAAGAAGCGCTGGAATCGTCGAGGTGCGATGGTCACCGATCGCTATATGCACGTGCATCATCACGAAGACATCGCTGCGCTTGTGGATTGGTCGGCGAGTAACGATCTGCATGTGGTGGCGATCGATATCGTTCCCGGCGCAGTGCCGCTCGAGACAGCAGTACTTCCCGAACGCACCATGTTTCTGTTTGGACAAGAGGGACCAGGGTTGAGCGACGAAGCCTGTGCGTCAGCGGCGATGGTGTGTTCAATCGCTCAGTTCGGTTCCACTCGTTCCATCAATGTCGGCGTTGCGGCAGGAATCGCGATGCACTCATGGATTCGTCAGCACCCGGCCCCTCCTGCTGCTTCGTAAACGCCTAAGTTCCTGCCGTGGACACGGTCTGGCTTCTTGGCGATCAACTTCGTCGTGACACCGGCGCACTCGCTGGAGTTCGTCCGGGCGAGGCCCGAGTGCTCATGGTCGAGAGCGATGGGAAAGTCGGATCGGGGCGTTGGCATCGGCAGCGACTTCATTTCATTCTGGCGTCAATGCGCAGGTTCGCCGAGGAACTCCGGGTCGAAGGTTTCGCAGTCGACTATCGCCACGCTCCGTCATTACGGGCGGGGTTCGCGGCTCACAACTCTGAGTTCAAACCAGACCGGGTAACGGCGATGTCGCCCATGTCGTTCGATGGGCGAGCAATGTTGGAAGAACTCGAGGTGAACGTGATCGAGAACGATCAGTTCCTCTGCAGCGCCGAAGCATTTGCAACTTGGGCGGGTGGCCGCGCCAATCTGAAAATGGAGGACTTCTATCGGCGGCAACGCCAACGACTGAACATCCTCATGGATGGCGACAAACCGGTTGGCGGAACCTGGAACTACGACGCAGAAAATCGCGAGCCGCCACCGAAAGATGGTCGTTCGTGGCCAAGTTCGATTGTCGAACCCCTTGATGCCATCGATGCTCGCGTAATCGCCGACATCGCACGGCGCGCGCCCGACGCGTTCGGGTCAGCGTTCGATGGGCTGTGGGCAACGACTCGCACCGGCGCTTTGGCACGGCTTCATCAATTTATTGACGAGGTGTTGCCACTGTTTGGCCCGCACGAGGATGCGGTGCTGTCGTCAGAATGGAAGCTTGCGCACTCGATGTTGAGCCCGTATCTCAACATTGGTCTGCTTCATCCTCGTGAAGTTGTCGAGGCGGCACACACTGCATTTAATGAAGGACGTATTCCGATTGCCTCGGCCGAGGGCTTCATTCGTCAGATCATCGGCTGGCGTGAGTACGTATGGGGTCTCTATTGGTTGTGGATGCCGGAGTATCAGGAGCTGAATGCTCTGAACGCTGATCAACCGTTGCCGGTGTCGTTTACAGGTGGCGAAACGCAAATGGCGTGTGTATCGCACACCGTGAAGGCGATTGATGATCGCGCATGGGCTCACCACATTGAACGACTCATGATCTTGGGCAATCTCGCACTCACGTCTGGTGTTCGTCCTGGTGCGCTCGTGGACTGGATGTGGAAGTCATTCATCGATGGAGCGGAATGGGTGATGTTGCCGAACGTGATTGGCATGGCGCTCTACGCGGACGGTGGACGAATGTCGACAAAGCCCTATGCCTCGGGCGGTTCGTACATCAACAAGATGAGCGATCACTGCGGTGACTGCCGGTATGACCCTAAAAAGCGGATCGGTGAACATGCGTGTCCGTTCACAACCCTCTATTGGGATTTTTTGGCGCGCAACGAGCCCGCGCTTCGATCGAATCATCGACTTGGCAATCAACTGGGCTCAATGCGCAAGCTCAAAGATCTCGACGCGGTTCGTGAAAGAGCAGTTGAAGTGCGATCGCGTCTTGCCGACGGCTCTCTCTAGAGCATCGCTACCGATTAGCTGACTGACGCAATCTCGTAGCCAGCTTCACCAACTGCGGTGCGAACATCAACTTCGGTGATCTCGCCGATGACAGTGACGGTTTTTGCGTCGATGTCCACGATCGCGCTTTCAACGCCGTCGAGCGGTGCGAGTTCGCCTTCGATGGCTGCCTTGCAGTGACCACAAGAAATGCCGGGAACGGAATAGGTGCGTTTCGTCATGGTTGATCCTTTGCGGGGGAGTGACGGCGAACGCCTTTAAATCTTCGCAGGCGAAGCGAATTGGTGACGACGAAGACTGACGAGAATCCCATGGTCCCGGCGGCGATCATCGGATTCAACACGCCGAATGCAGCGAGCGGAATTGCGGCAACGTTGTAGGCGAACGCCCAAAACAGGTTGCCCTTAATGGTCGCAAGGGTTCGGCGGGACAGGGCAATGGCATCGGCAGCGGCGCGGAGGTCTCCGCTCACAATGGTGAGATCGCTGGCTTCGATGGCGACATCGGTCCCGGTGCCAATAGCGATACCGAGGTCGGCCTGGGCAAGTGCGGGTGCATCGTTGATGCCGTCGCCCACCATTGCGACCATGTGGCCTTGCTCTTGGAGTCGACGCACTTCAGCAACCTTGTCGGCGGGGAGAACTTCGGCCACAACGCGGTCGACGCCAACTTCAGCGCCGATCGATTCAGCAGTGCGACGGTTATCTCCAGTGAGAAGCACAACCTCAAGACCGAGTGCGTGAAGATCGGCAACGGCTTCGGCACTGGTTGGTTTGAGTCGATCGGCGACAACGAGCACCGCTTGGGCGACAAGCGGGCCATCAGAATGTTCCGCCCAACCCGCAAGGACCGCTGTGCGTCCGGCGGTCTCGGCCGACACCTGAGCATCGGTGAGTTGCTGATCAATGGGTTCGAAGAGCGAAGTGCGTCCAACCCCAACGGTCCATTCGATTCCCGAATCGCTCATGACCTTTGCAGTAACGCCTCGACCGGGAAGATTCTCAAAACCTTGGACTTGAGAATCGGACGCGTCGCCCGGCCGGCGGGCATCGGCGCCGGCAACAATCGCCGCGGCAATCGGATGTTCGGAACGAGCCTCAACCGCGGCTGCGAGTCGAAGAGCGGTATCGGCGGTAGTCGTTGACATGGTGATGACATCAACGAGTTCCATGCGACCCTCGGTGAGGGTTCCGGTTTTGTCGAGAACAGCCACATCGACTCGACGCGTCTGTTCAAGCACCTCGCCACCCTTGATGATGATGCCAAGCTGAGCGCCGCGACCAGTGCCGACCATAATCGCCGTCGGCGTGGCCAGACCGAGTGCGCAAGGGCACGCAATGATCAGTACCGCAACCGCTGCAGAGAACGTGTCTTGAGCGGAGTGGCCGGTAACGCTCCATCCGATGATGGTCGCTATAGCGATACCAAACACGATTGGTACGAAAACGCCGGCGACTCGATCAGCGAGTCGTTGAATCGGGGCGCGTGAACCTTGCGCGTCTTGAACAAGTTTCACGATTTGAGCAAGGGCTGTTTCGTCGCCAACTCGTGTTGCCTCAACCACAAGGTGACCGTTTGCGTTCACCGTTGCGCCGACAACATCATCGCCAGGTCCAACTTCAACTGGCACTGGTTCACCCGTGATCATTGACATGTCGATAGCGGAGTGACCGTCGACGATGACACCGTCGGTTGCAATTTTTTCTCCCGGCCTCACCACGAAACGAATGCCAACAGTGAGTTCCTCTAACGCAATCTCAGTTCCGTCTTCGAGACGAGCAGTTTTGACGCCGAGTTCAGCAAGTTTTCGAATTGCATCGCCGGAGCGACGACGAGCGCGCGCTTCAAACCACTTTCCTAAGAGGATGAGCGAAATGATGACGCCAGCGGTTTCGAAATAGACGTGAGCAGTGTCGGTCGACGATGACATCCCCGACATCGCACTCATCGACGACGAGTCCGCATCGGCTGCGTGCAAGAACACAAGGGCAACAGTTGACCAAGTCCAGGCAGCCAGAGTTCCCATTGAGACGAGCGTGTCCATCGTGACAGTGCCGTGCCGGAGGTTGATCGCCGCAGCGCAATGAAACCCCCAACCGCTGTAGAAGACCACGGGAGTGCAGAGTGCGAACGCCACCCACTGCCAATTAGCGAACATGAATGCTGGAACCATCGAAATAAGCAGCAGCGGGACCGTGAGTACCGCTGCGAAGATCAATCGGATCCCGAGAGTTCTGGAATAGTCGGCTTCGGCTTCGTCATGTCGATCGATAGCGGGAACGTGATAGCCGAGGGATTCGATTTTGGTGGTGAATGCGGTTCGCCCAGTGATTGATGGGTCGAAATGAACAGTGGCACGTGCTGCCGCAAGGTTCACATCGACCTGAGTGACGCCTTCGAGTTTGCCAAGTCCCTTACCGATGCGAGTCGCACACGCGGCGCAGGTCATTCCCTCAATGGGAAGATCAATGCGCTCAAGCGATGAAGGATTTCTCGCGTTTACCATCGATTCAGGATACGGCGACTTCGTCGTTGTGCATCACTGTGCTGGTCGCACCATGCTCAGAACAATTCCGTTCGGCATTGTCTCGCTTAGCGAACGGTCGTATTTGTAGCCCTCGGGATGACGAAACTTTGTGAGTGCTTTCGGATCGTCAGCGCCGGTTTCGAGGATGTATCGAACAAGCGCACCTTTTAACAATTTGTTCCAATGATTGACCGTAGTGAAAGTTCGGACACCCTTTACGGGAGTTCCCTCGTCGAGAAACTTCACCGAGAACATCGCACTAGGAGTTTTGGCTGTGCTCTCGGCGTAACCAAGAGGATCCCATGCACTGTCATGTTCTTTAGGCAACAGATTCCAAACAACTGCAGCGGCAACTGATTGCTCAAGCGCCGGCGTGAGTGATTCACGCCACCAGGTCGAGAGCTTCCCGATCGGGGCGATTGTTGCTCCCATCTTCATTTTGTAATCGGGGATCATGTCGTGGGGTCGCACAACGCCCCAGAGGCCGCTGAAGATGAGAACCTGGCTGTTCAATCGTTTGCGATCGCGTGCTGACAGCGAGTCAACATCAAGCGCGTCGTAAAGCACGCCCGTGTAGCGCTCAATCGCCGGCATGGTTGGCGATGTCAGTACTGCAAGATTTGCTGCAGTCGCTGACGCAAGGGCAGTGCCCTTGACGCCAAGTAATTTTGATCGTGTTGCTTCAGGGCCCTTCATCGCGGCAGTGAGGGCAGAGCGAACTGCCGTGCGCTGCTTTTCAAGCTGAGGAAACGAGAGCCCCGAAATCTTCAGCTTCGGGCCAGTGCCGCCCTCGGCCTTACCCTCCGAGGGGGGCAGGAGAATCACTGGTGCAGTTGGCATCTCTCCATCCTGCCCGACGGTGAACGTTCCATGGACGAAGCACGAATTCACTCCGTCGGCGGAATTCGATGGGGGCAAATGAGGCCCTAGATGCTAGAAAGTGTCTGTCTTGTCGATAAAACGTCGGCGTCGATATCTCAAGGAGGTGACCCATATGCCAGCAAGCGAGCCCCCAAGTACGTGCTTTCTGTCGTACGTCGCCTTCTTTGCTTCCAACTGAGATTCTTCGTGATTCGGATTCAGTGAGGTAGAGCGGGCGTGGTCCGTCCGTGTTCTAGCTCTGGAGTCGGTTATGCCGCAGACCCTCAATGCATCGCGTGCCATTGCGCAACGCCGTAAACAACGAACAAAACGTCTCCTTGCCCTCGAGGCTGTTGCCGAGTCCCTGCTTTCTGTGTCGGGACTCACTGGCGCGCCGGTTGTGCATTCCTCCGGTATCGAAGTCGGCCGGTTGGTCGATCTTGTTGTTCGTTGGGAAGGCGAGCCCTACCCGCCCCTCACCGGTCTGGTGGTTCGCGTGGGGCGACAGCTCACGTGGGTATCGGCCGACAAGATCGGGGAGATGGAGCAACGCCGTGTTGTCCTTCGTTCGGCCAAAGTCGACCTCCGTCAGTTCGCTCGCCGTGACAATGAAGTGAAACTTGTCGACGACGTCATCGACCATCAGATGGTTGATGTTGATGGAGTTCGAGTCTTTCGCGCAGCGGATCTGTTTCTTGCGCGCGTTGGTGGCGGCTACCGCTTGGTGGGTGCCGATGTTGGGTTCTCAACCTTGTTGCGCCGTCTTGGTCCTGCCCGTTGGCGAGTGCGTCCGCATCCAGATCGAGTGATTGACTGGGCTGCCATTCAGCCGTTCTCCGATCCGGGCGAACCCGTGCGTTTGAGCCGCGCCAATAGCGAACTTCGTCGGCTTCGCCCAGGCGAGCTCGCGGATCTTCTTGAGGAACTCGGTCGATCGCAGCGCCAAGAACTTCTTGCTGCCCTCGACGCTGAGACCGCAGCCGACGCGCTTGAAGAAATGGAGCCAGACGAACTGGCAGTGCTCCTTCGTGATGCAGATCCCGCGCAAGCAGCAGCTCTGCTTGCGGAAATGGAGCCCGATGAAGCCGCCGAGGCTCTTCGAGATCTGGACGATGAAACTCGTGAAGAGCTGTTGTCGGCGATGGACCAAGAAGATGCTGCGGTTCTCGTTCGTTTGGTTGGGTACGACGAAGAGACTGCAGGTGGCCTCATGACCACTGCACTCTTTGCGTTCGATGCCGACCTGACTGTTACTGCAGCGCGTCAATTACTTGAGGAAGCGGAAGACATCGCGCGACTGGAATCAATTCTCGTGCTCGATGGCGATGGCACATTGCTTGATGACATCTTGATGATCGACCTGTTTATGGCCAAGCCCGAAGACACGCTTCGTTCCCTTATCGGTACGCCTTGGCCGGTCACCGTCACTGTGGAAGCCCCGATCGAAGATGTGATCGAGTCGTTCGTTGAGAATCGTGGTTCATCAATTGTGGTTGTCGATGATGACGGACGTCCGATCGGGCGAATCCTTGCTGACGATGTGGTTGACGCACTCATCCCGCAACATGATTCCAGCCGCCGACCCTTCGCTCGACTGCTCGCGTGAACTGAGCTGTTATGGCCGAGTCAACCAACGAACCAGCGAAGGTGCCTGGCGCGCGGCCGCCCGCGCCCAAACGACGCCGTCGTTGGATGATTTGGCTTGCCGTTCTTGGCCCGGGGCTCATTGCGGCAAACGCGGGCAATGATGCCGGTGGTATTGCGACCTACGCATCGGCCGGTTCGCAATTCGGTTACCGAACCTTGTTCGTGATGATGCTTGTGACAATCGCTCTCGTGATTGTGCAGGAAATGTCTGCACGGCTCGGCGCGTTCACGGGCGAAGGGCTGATGTCGCTTATTCGCGAGCAATTCCCGCTGCGCGCTTCGACATTCGCCATCGTCTGTTTGCTTATCGCCAACCTCGGACTTGTTGTTTCGGAATTTGCCGGTATTGGGGCTGCATTCGAACTCTTCGGAGTCTCTCGCTACATCTCGATTCCGATCGGAGCCTTTGCAATTTGGGCCGTGGTCGTCTTCGGCAACTACCGCTATGCCGAACGAGTCTTTCTGTTGCTGGGGCTGGCGTTCATCACGTATCCAATTGCCGCGATTCTTGGAAAGCCTGATTGGGGAGCGGTCGTAAGCAACACCCTCATTCCACACATGCTGGGAACAAAGGAATTTCTGTTTCTTGTTGTTGCACTTATTGGCACCACGATTACCCCGTACATGCAGCTTTATCAAGCGGCTGCGGTAGCTGATAGCGGGCGCGGTCCCGACGAATATCGAATGGTTCGTATCGACACGATTACCGGTGCACTATTCGCCAACTTCATTTCGATGGCGATCATCATTGCAACCGCTGCCGCAATCGGTGGAACGGGAGTATTGCAATCAGCAGAACAAGCGGCCCAAGCACTGGAGCCTGTTGCTGGAGCAGCTGCAGAGGCTCTCTTTGGCATCGGGTTGCTCGGTGCATCAGCGCTCGCTGCTGCAGTGGTCCCATTGGCAACTTCGTATGCAGTTGCAGAAGCAGTCGGCGTCGAGCGTTCGGTTTCTAAGACGTTCCGCGAAGCGCCACTGTTCATGGGGCTATTCACTGCGTTGATCGTGGTCGGCGCTGCAGTGGCGTTGGTTCCGGGCAACTTGATCTCGCTGCTCATCAACATGCAGGTAGTCAATGGCTTAATCACGCCAATCATCTTGATCTTCATCTTGATCTTGGCGAACCGACGATCAGTGCTGGGCAACGCAGTGAATGGACCAAAGTTCCGCCTTGCTGCACTCGTCTGCGTGGTTGTCATCGCAACTCTTGCCGTTGTGGTGTTGCTACAAACGATTGCTGGTTGGCTCGGGCTTTACTAACGGCTCGCTCAGGCGGGGTACGCACACTGCAGTCGGGGTGGAATTCGCCACTCGGGCATTTGTGGCAATCTCACGTCGTGGATTACTTGCGGATTTGGGCCGACGAAGATGGTGAGAGTCACTTCGAAGACGTCACGCTCGACCGTGTGGTGAACCCGGCCGAACGAGGCGTGGCTGAACTTTGGGTTTCTCCTGGCGCGGATGTCGATTGCGTGCAGTTCCTTACCGTGCAAGCGGTGGACCAAGTGCCGGCTGCGCATAATGCACCGCGGCGACAGTTCGTGGTCTTCCTCGACGGCTGGGTGCGGATCACCACCAGCGATGGCGAAACGCGAACATTGCCAGCGGGTTCCGTGGTGCTTGCCGAGGACGAACATGGCAAGGGTCATGTCACCGAACTTGAACCGGGTGTGAGGCGAGTACTGCAGATTCCTGTTGAACCACTCGGCTAGCCCGGCTGTGTACGGTTCAGTAAAACTGGTCAAAAATCGAAACCGGGACTAAAGGCTTTTATGAATTCAGAAACTATTTATCGCCGACGCTGGTGGATTCTTGTTGTACTCGCCCTCAGCGTCTTTCTCGTTGTTGTCGACAACACGATCGTGAATGTGGCACTGCCCACGTTGAGTCGAGATCTCAATGCATCGACCACTGATCTTCAGTGGATCGTTGATGCCTACAGCCTTGTGTTCGCTGGACTCCTTCTTGCCGCCGGCGGTTTGGGTGATCGCATCGGCCGCAAGGGAACAATGCAGGTCGGTCTCGTTGTCTTCGCTGCGACATCAGTCGTTGCAGCGTTCTCAACCAGTTCGGGTCAATTGATTGCTTCTCGTGCCGCTATGGGTATCGGCGCCGCATTGGTGTTTCCTGCAACGCTCGCCATTCTCACCAACGTCTTCACCGATCCGACGGAACGAGCAAAGGCGATCGGTGCATGGTCAGCCGTTTCCGGTATGGCGGTTGCTTTCGGACCAGTCACCGGCGGCATCTTGCTTGAACACTTCTGGTGGGGATCAATTTTCCTCGTGAACGTACCGATCGTTGCGATTGCACTTCTCGCCGGCTGGTTCCTTGTTCCCACGTCCCGCGACCCTGATTCGGGTGCATTCGACTGGGTCGGTACGGTTGTCTCAATCCTCGGTGTTGGCCTGCTCGTGTACACCGTCATCGAAGGACCGCACGCCGGCTGGAACTCGGTGGCGACGATCGGTGGCTTCATCGGTGCTGCGGTCTTGCTCGCCGTCTTTGTGGTTTACGAGCTTCGCCGAGAGCATCCATTGCTCGATGTCCGCGTGTTTCGCATCGCGCGTTTCAGTGCAGCGGCTGGATCAATCGCTATCGCCTTCTTCACGCTCTTCGGATTTATTTTCATCGTTACGCAGTATTTCCAGTTCGTGCGCGGGTACTCGACGTTGTCTGCAGGCCTGCACACTCTCCCGTTTGCGATCTTCGCCGCGATCACCGCGCCAAACGCGGCGCGGCTTGCTCTGCGGTTTGGACCGCGGCGTGTAGTGGGAACTGGTCTGCTTACGATGATGATTGGCTTCATCATCATCGGTTTCTGCGATGCCGATACGGCGTACTTCGGACCAGTCGTGATTTCGATGGCGTTCATCGCAACGGGTCTTTCGCTCGTTACGTCACCCTCAACCGCAGCGGTCATGTCGTCATTGCCGAAAGAAAAAGCAGGCGCGGGTGCAGCAGTCAATGACACCACGCGTGAAATCGGTGGAACGCTGGGTGTGGCGGTGGTGGGCAGTGTGTTCGCATCGGTCTACGCCCCAAAGATCGGTGAGTTCCTCGCGAAGTTTCCTCAGGTTCCGGCCGAAGCGGTTACTGCAGCAAAAGCCTCTATGGCTGCTGCGATCGTGGTTGCGTCACAAGCGCCCACCGAAGTTCAAGAACTTTTCCAAACCTCTGCTTCTGACGCGTTCATGCAAGGAATGCGCCTTGGGTGCTTCGTGTGTGCTGGCGTCGCATTGTGTGGATCGATTGCGGCATTCGTCTTTCTTCCTGACCTCGAGTCCGAGGAAGCTCCGCATCCGGGTGAATGGTATGATCTCGAACAATCTTGAGCACGATTGTCCAGCATTCGCGAGACTGCATGAATGCTCACAACCGACGAACTCATTGCACGCGCCGAGATCACCGATGTGATTCAGCGGCTCGCACGCGGCACCGACCGGCTTGATCGCGAACTCATGGCATCCTGCTATCACTCCGATGGTTTTGATGATCACAACTCATTCCGAGGTTCGGGCGTTGAGTTCGCCGATTGGGTGTGCACGGTGCTGCCTCATTTCGCGGCCACGACGCACTTCATCGCCCTCCCTCACATTCGCCTTGACGGTGATGTGGCCCAAGTCGATACCTATTGCGTTGCTCACCATGTGAGCCGAGCCGATGAATCTGGCCAAGCAACTGACATGGTCATGGCTCTTCGCTACGTCGACCGTTTCGAGCGCCGTTCAGGACAATGGCTCATCGCCAAGCGGGTCTGTGCCTTTGATTGGAACTACACCGTGGCCTTCGATCCGGCGGGAACCTTCCAATGGGAGGAAGATTTCTCTGTTGGGGCAAGGGATCGCACCGATCTGACCTACGGGGGCGTCTGAGCCCGGGGAATCGGGACAGAACCCTTTCGGGAGAGGAGATTTCCCGGCGCGATGACGTTTGTCACTTCCGAAATGAGACAGTAACCTCACTGTTTGCCGTCACCTTGGTGTCGGCCCATGGGGGAGGTCATAACGGCCCACCTCGCACTGATTCCAGTGCGCTGCAATGCAGGTTTCGCTTGTTGTATCGAGTGAAACACCCGATTTCGGTCGGTACAACAGTCATCTACAAAGGGGAATTTAGTGCCTAAAAGTAATGGAAGTACACCGGTCAAGAGCCGGTCGAAGCGTCGCACCAGCGGCGCCGTGCTGGTTGTGGCGTTTGTCGCCGTTCTCAGCATTTTCGCTGCAGCATGTGGCGGCAGCAGCCGTTCATCTGGCGACAGCACTGCGACAACGAAGGCTGCTTCAGCAACCGATTTCGGCACCATGGCTTCGCCATGTGGCAAGGGCGATGCCAAGGGCGCAACCGCCCAGGGCGTGACCGACACTTCCATCACGATTGGTTACGGAGATGATGCGGGTTACTCAGCAGCTCCTGGCCTCAACAAGGAAATGTCTGACGCCATGAAGGCCATGATCAAGTGGTGTAACGATCAGGGTGGCATTAACGGCCGTCAGGTGACGGGTAAGTACTACGACGCAGCAATTATGAATGTCAACAACGTCATGACCGAGGCATGTACTCAGGTGTTCATGCTGGTGGGCGAAGGTTGGTCACTCGACTCGGCCCAAGAGAAGACCCGACTTGGCTGCAAAATGGCTGCAGTTCCCACCTATACGGTGAGTCCAGCATTTGCAAACGGTGCTCTCATGATCCAGCCGGTTCCGAACCCTATTGATAAGACGCCACTTTCGGGTCCTTACCAGTTGGCCCAACTTTTCCCGACGGCAGTCAAGAAGGCAGCAATTTTCACTGCAAATTATGCAGCAACAAAGGACACCACAGACAAGGCCCTGGCCGCTTTCCCGGCCGCAGGATGGACGTTCCTTGACTGTGAGCAGGTGTACAACATTGGCGGTGAGTCCAACTGGACTCCGTTCGTTCAGCGTTTGAAGGATTGTGGCGCTGAAATGGTGTACTTCTCTGGTTCTCCAGCGCCGAACTTCCAGAATGTGCTCGACGCCGCCAAGCAGATTGGCTACGCCCCGAAGTGGTATTCGGATTCCAATTTCTATGACACGTCTTTCGCAAATTGGAACACCGCTGGGCTGGCGGACAACGTTTATGTTCGTATGGCTTTTTATCCCTTCGAACAAGCAAGCGAGCATCCTGCTACTCAGAAGTATCTTGACCTCCTGAAAGCTGCAAATGGGAAGACAGGTCTTCTTGGTGCACAGGCAACCTCGAGCTTCCTGCTTTGGGCCATGGGGGCAAAGGAATGCGGAAGCACGCTGACAAGTGACTGTGTGTTGGGCAAACTGAAGGCAGTGAACAAATGGGATGCCGGCGGATTACAGGCCACCACCAACCCAGGTGCGAATCTCCCTCCAGATTGCGGCATGCTTGTGAAGCTCGAAAGCACCAAATATGTACAGGTTGCTCCGGCGAAAATTGGCCAGATGGAATGTTCTGACAAGTTCGTTGGCAACGTGGCTGGACCAGTAGTTGCAGCCGCCAAACTTGATGCCAATCGCATCTCGCAAGCCGGCTAGAAGTTCAAGGCACTTTGGTGCCTTGGTGTTACTGAGGGCGGTCGTCGGGAAACCGGCGTCCGCCCTTAGTCGTTTTCCGGCGATGTCGCGAGCCCGCATGTTCTCGTGCAGCGCGTGGTCAGGTGCGAAGAGTGATGGCGATGCCATCACCATTTGCGAGCAGTTCAATCGCTTTCGCAGCGTCTTCAAGTGAGAAATTATGCGTATGGAGTTGCGCGACAAGATCGGGTGAGGTTTCGATCAGCGCCACTGCTCGTTTGAAGTTAGCCGTGTCAACGGCGCGAACACCTTTGATCGTGAGCCGACGCATTGCGATTTCATCGGTCGGGAATCCATCGACTGCGTTGCCTTTCATTCCCGCAAGAATGATTGTTCCGCCAGGGCGAACGATTCGAAGCGCGTCGTGGATGGGTTGCAGGGCATGAGGGGTTGTGTCGACAACAACATCGACGCCCTTGCCATCTGTTGCAGCAAGAACCGCATCGACAGCGCTGTCGGATTCAGTGTTGATGGCGAGATCAGCACCGAATGATTCCGCAAGTTCGAGCTTCTGGCGGTCGCGTGCACCGAAACCAGTGACAAAAATCTGAGATGCGCCAACCGATTTTGCCGCGATGACACTGGCCAGTCCTCGTTGGCCGGAACCAAAAATGGCGATTGATTGCCCCGGCTGCAGGTTCGGCGCGTCGACAGCCCAGGCGAAACCGGCGCCGAGAGGATTGAAGAGGGCAGCGATGGACGCGTCGATTGTGGAAGTGATTTTGATCGGGCGCGACTGTGGCGACAGATACATGTAGTCACTAAACCCGCCCCAGAGCGATGGCTCGACCGAGGTGGGAAGGAATCCGTGCGTTCCGGGCGAAGCCAGACAATTGTTGCCGTCCTGGCAAGAAGCGCATTGTCCGCAGGCCAATTCTGCAGGGACAATCACGCGGTCTCCTGCGACAACACCCCAAGCTCGCGATGCCGAGGCGCCAATAGTCTCGATGATCCCGACGGCTT
>CAMAYJ010000003.1 GCA_945862505.1 Bifidobacterium breve
CACAATTGCGTGAGTCGCTCACGTGGTTCGCGAGGGAATGAACCGTTCTCGGCGGCGATAGAAATGATTTCGTCGATCGTGCGTCGACCATCAACAAGTTCAACAAACGCGAGTTGTGTCGAATCAAGATCAAGCACCCAGTTACTTCGAGAGAGTTGTTCGCCCACTAAGCGACACCGATAACGGAACTCGGGGATAAACCGTGTGAAATCTTGCGCGGCAAAATCGATTACGTAACTCTTCATCGGTCGGTCGACGTGACACGCGGTGAAGAAATGACATCCGTTGCGCGAGTTGATGCGTTCCATCGCTGACCATTGAGGCCGATCGGGGAGATCACCAACGGTCGAAAGGAAACGGTTGTTGCGGCTCGGCGGCGCGTAGTACGGGGACTTCAGGAACCACTCCTGAAAGGTCAAACCTGCATCGCTCACGAGCTCTGTGCATTCATCGACGGTGTAGGTGCGATCGCGACCATGAAGAAATGTATCGACGAGTCCCGCGTCGAACGAAAGGTCCGGAGCGATCTCGATGTAGCTCTGGATTGGATGTCCCTCAGGAAGTGAATTGAGGGCTTCGCGCACTATCGCCACCGATGCTTGATCGCGTTGAAGATCAAGTTCGCGGAACACCGACTGCAGCATTTCAACGCCGAGGCGCCCATAGGTTGCGTACAACATGATGGCGACAACGCCGTCGGGGCGAAGCGCTCCAGCGAGCGACTTCAACCCGACAAGCGGGTCAGCGAGGTGATGCAACACGCCGCTCGAAACGATGAGATCAAAGCTTTGATTAAGGGTGTTCAGATTCTCGATGGGAAGACGATGAAGCTCGAGGTTCGTCAGGCTGTAGGTGTTCTTTAAGTACTGGTGATGGTCAAGTGAGGACTGGCTGACATCAATCGCTGTGACTTTCGACGTTGGATTCGCATAGGCAAAGACTGCGGCCTGATTGGTTCCGCATCCCGCAATGAGGATGTCAAGGTCAGACGCCTCATTGCGGTCGGGCCAAAACATTCGGTGAGCGATGCTCGGGTCAAACCATTGCCAGTTGTTTGCCATCCAGCCGGGCAAATCCATGATGGGTTCGGGGTAGACCCATTCTTCGTACTGGCTTGAGACAACATCGCTCAACGGATCAAATGCCATCGGGAAACTCTTCCCGAGTTCGCCGACTGGGGCAACCCCAGACCGCGAAAGCGTTTATGAAGAGACGCGGGTGGTGGAGTTGCGGCCCACCTCGCTCAGCTCTGACCCGCGCTACCGTTCTCGGGGGAGGGAAGTTATGGCCACATTAGGATCGCAGAGTGGCCGCTACCCATCGGCTCCGCAACTGTTGGCCCAGGCAGTCGATGTGTCCGGCTTCGAAGACTTTGGACCTGGCGACTTCGTCGAGGGTCTCGAGCAATTGTTGGTGAGCATCGCAGACGACGCAGAGTTCGATCCGTCGGTTGACGAAGCGGTGGTGGCGACCTTTCGCCGGCGACTTGAGAATCGCCTGCATCTTGAGGGTTGGTTGGCGGCGCATCCAGAGGCGCTCGACGCACCGGTGCTTGGGCCCGTTGACATCATCGGTCTACCGCGCACGGGAACCACCGCGTTGGCCAACATGATGTCGCTCGATCCGCAGTTCCGTTGTTTGCGGAGTTGGGAACAGGCCGAACCGATTCCACCGGCAACACCTTCGACCGAGGTGACCGATGCGCGTCGCATGCGAGCGGTCGAGGCGAACAAGGATCTGTCGCCAGAGTTGTTGGCGATGCATCTCTACGACCTTGATGCCACGACGGAAGATTCTGAAGTGCTGGGAATGGCTTTTCATGGCCAGCAGTACACGTTGCCGGTGTACAGCTATCACCAGTGGTGGCGCTCAGCGGACTTCACTGAGACGTTTCGCTACCACCGCCGAGTGATTCAGGTGCTGCAGTCGCAGTATCCGCCGCAGACTTGGTTATTCAAGTCGCCGCATCACAAGTTTCACCTTGAACCGATTGTTGCTGCGTACCCCGATGTTCGTTTCGTGATGACGCACCGAGACCCCGCCAAATCGGTGCCTTCGTATTCAAGTCTCGTATCGACAATCTTTCCGCTGGCGTCGAGTCCTCGAGATCTTCGTAAAGTCGGGCCTCAGGTCTCCAATCACCTGCGCGTTGGTATGGAACAAGCGATCGCTGCGCGTGATCGCCTGGGCGAGGAACGATTCTTCGATGTCCATCACAACGAACTAGCGCGTGACCCCATTGGCGTTTTGCGCAATGTCTATGACTTTCTTGGTCTCACGTTCACGGGTGAGACCAAGTCGGCTATCGACGAATGGCAGACGGCCAATCGTTTGGGTGCCCACGGTGAACACCGCTATACGCCGGAGCAATTCGGTTTGAGTTCTGAAGAAATACGAGCCGACTACGCGTTCTACATCAATCGTTTCGGTGTGGAACTAGAGGGGTGATCGAATGAGCAACAACGAAAGCGATACGGGAGTGAGTTGGGCCGATCAGTTGGCGGCGCTTGGCCCCGTGGTTGATCGCCTCCTGAAGGTTTGGCGACCCGAGGGTGCAACGGCAGCCGAACGCCAAGACATGAACAAACTCGCGCTTTCGATTTTGTCCGAAGGGTATTTGTGTCGGGTCTATACCGACGCCAACCGACCAGTGTTCATGCCGCTGTGGAACTACGCGTTCAATCAGGGTGGGCCATCTCCTGACTATGTGTATTCAACAACCGAAGTCGCGAGCGATGGCGTGTACCGGATCTCTGGCTACCGAGGAAGCTCACGGTTCATTGAAATCACACAACAGACCTTCGACATGATGAGTCCCTCTCAGGTCGACAACGGAAGCCGTGTCCCGGCAACGCACGATCTCGACGATCTGACGCTCGGCGCCGATGGCTACTTCAGTGTTGTGTTGAGTGCGGAGCGCCCCGGTGGGCACAGCGGTGATTGGTGGCAACTCGATCCGGAAACCTGTCGGTTGCTCATGCGTAAGTGCTCTTGCGATTGGAATCACGAACTCGATGCAAGTGTGGCCATCGAACGACTCGATGACAACGGTTCCGATATGACCCCGGAAGATTTCTCGCGCCGCTTTGCTGAACTTCCTCAGTGGATCGAGGGAATGATCGGTTTCGATATGCATCTCGTGCGGTTCTACCGAGAACACCACGGAGTCAATACGTTTCTGCGCTCGACGAAGATCGATTCGATTGGTGGGTTGCCGACGCAGGCCTATTACGACGGAATTCACGAGATTGAAGATGACGAAGCACTCATTATTGAAACGGAGTTACCTAAGACCGTGCGGTATTGGCAGGCACTTGTTGCCGACGACCGCTTCGCAACCGTTGACTGGGTGAATCGTCAATCAAGTCTGAATGATGCGCAAGCACATATTGATAGCGATGGAAAATTTCGAGCGGTGATTTCACGAACCGATCCTGGTGTTCCCAATTGGCTCGACAAAGCCGATGTTCCGTGGGGAATGATTCAAATGCGCTGGAATCACGCCAGTGATTTTCCCGATCCCACGATGATCAAGGTCCCTGTTGCTGATGTTCGTCAGTACTTGCCGGCCGACACTCCCGTCGTCACGCCGGCCGACCGCAAAGAGCGTCTGAGTGTTCGTCGCGAAGGTGCGCAGTTGCGTCGGATCTGGTGAACTGAGTGTTCGACATCATTAGGGGGAACTCATGAGGGCATGGCGAGTCCATGAATATGGCCAACCAACCGAGGTCTTGCGTCTCGACGAGGTTGATCTCCCCGAACCCGGGGCCGGTGAAGTTCGCGTCAAGGCTCAAGCCATCCCGCTGAACCTCAACGACCTCGAGCGCATCACCGGCGGCAACATGATGGTTCGTCCCGAGTTTCCCTATAGCCCGGGTATGGAAGCGTTCGGCGTTGTCGACGCGTGTGGCGAAGGCGCTGAAGAGTGGATGGGTAAGCGTGTTGCTGCAGTGACCAAGCAAGCGTTCGGCGGTTTTGCCGAGTACGTCATTTGCCCCACGATCGCGGCGTTTGAAATCGACGAAGCGATCCCGCTTCCTGATGCGGCGGCGTTGTTCTTCCCCTTCCACCTGGCGTGGCTTGGGCTCATTGACCGTGCTTCTCTGAAAGCTGGCGACACAGTTCTGATCCACGCCGGAGCGGGTGGCGCTGGATCAGCCGCAATTCAGATTGCAAAGGCCTTTGGAGCTCGCGTGTATGCGACTGCGGGCGGGCCGGAGAAAGTCGCGCTGTGTCGTGAACTCGGCGCCGACGTTGCCATCGATTACCTGACGGAAGACTTCAAGGCCATCGTGCTCGCCGACACCGACAATATTGGCGTCGACATCGTTTTCGACAACGTCGGCGAAGCAGTGATGGCCGATTCGTTTGCGTGCACTGCGTACAACGGCACCTATCTCATGATGGGTTTCGCATCGAACAAGGTTGTGGCTGACGAAAAGTTCATCGTTCCTCGCCACGTCACCATGGGGAACTTCAAACTGTGCGGTGTGCTACTCAACTATCAATCCGACGACATGATCAGGCTGATTAAGCAGGGCATGGGCTGGAACGTTGCGCCGCGAGAATTGGGCGAACTGGCTACGGCTGACATCGTCGAACTCGTAAAGGCGGGAACAGTTCGCGCCGTAGTTGGAAGTGCTCCGAGTTTCGAAGACCTTCCGGCGGCAATGGAAGCGATGGGCTCACGCAACACCACTGGCCGCGTCATCGTGATGCTCTGAGTCAGAGCACTGAGATCACTCCGCCGGCAAGTCGAAGTGATCGATGTACTCGCGGAATTCGCTGCGCACCGCCGCAGGATCAATGCCGTATTGATCGGGCTGATAATCGTGAGTTCCGTGCACGCCAGGGGGGTTCGCTGCGATGAACGCCTGCATGCCGCGGGCTGCTTCGTCGGACATCGGTAAACCAAGCGCGTCGTAGATCTGCGTGATGACGCCGAACTGGTCAGTAATGAAATCGCGGAACATCATGTCGTAGAAGATCGCGTCTGGATACTCCTGTGCTTTTCGCACGTTCACCCCATGCATCAGTACGTCTCGGAGGCGTGGGGTCCAGTCGGCGGCAACCGCACGAGCATCGACATTGTCGCTTCCAACGCTACGCACGATGGTGGTGAGTGAGGCATAGGACGTCATTGACTTCACTGGATCACGATGAGTGAACACGATGCGCGCGTCGGGGTACGTGGCCAGAAGGTGTTCGAGTCCCCAAAGATGGGCGCCGGTCTTCAGCACCCAGCGGTCCTGCATGTTGTACGCCTGCATGTGCTGCAGTTGCTGCAGGTGGAAGTCGTAGACGTTTGACCAATCGGCATCGCGATCAGTCCAGTCTTGGTAGCTCGAAACATTGAACTGGTTGTGGAACAGCGGCGTACACATTGATTCACCCATGAGCGTGACGCACTCTTGGGTGAGTTCAGCGCCGAGCGGGTGAATTGCCTTCAATTGCTGGTCTTCGATCGGCGGCATCGTTGCGGCACACATCGCGATGCGGGGGTCGGTGGCGAATGTTTCTGCACGAGGCGGGGGAGACGGGAACATGCATTCCCATGTGAGTGGTGCGCGGTTGGCAGGGTCCTGGGCGAGGATGTCGTGGAGGATCGTGGTGCCCGTGCGAGGCATACCGATGATGAAGACAGGCTTTTCAATCTTTTGTTGCGCGATTTCGGGGAACGCAACGCGGTCGGCGGTGTAGTTCAGCCGGTTCACGGTGTGGAGCAATGCTCGTTCGCTGGCGATGAATTCACCTGTGGGATTGAGCTGCGCGTCGGTATTGAGCGAATCCATGAATCGGCCAAGACCTTCAAGGAAGAATTCACTGCCGTCACCCAGATCGGTTCGCCCTCCTGCGCGTTGAGAGGATTCGGCGAGAATTGCGTCAACGTTGAGATCGGTCATGGACCGACCGTATCGCTCCAGAGTTGATGAGGTGTCCGATTTCGCGGTCCGGCGAATGGGAGCGACACGCTTGAGCCGGGCTTGCTCGCAGCGGCATAGGCAGCACTGAGTACGTCAAGAACTCGGCGGCCAAATCGTGCATCGATTGGCGATGGTGCTCCGCCGACAACATCGCGCAGCGTCAGCATTTGGTCGATGTATCCGTAATGCTCGAGATGTGGATCGGCAATGCCAGTGAGGGGCGTAAGGGCGACAGACTCACCGTTGTGCTCGATGCCCGGTTGCGGCATGAGTTCGGTGCGCACGACACCGCTGTTGCTTGAGACTTGGACATCCCACACAGCATCGGGATGTCTCCAACTTGTTTCGATTCGAGCTCGGAGCCCCGATGCGAAGTCGATGAACACTTCGGCGTAGTCATCGACCTCGATGTCAGAGGAATGCTCGAGGGTGGCCTGCACGCCAACTGGCGCATCAGAACCGGCAAGTAACAGCGCGAGGGCGATCGCATGGGAGCCGAGGTCGAATAACACGCCGCCACCGCGGGTTGGGTCGAGGAATTCCCCCCAACTCGGTCGGGGCGAAAGCTGGCGGATCTCCATGAAGTTGAGTGAACCGATGTCGCTCATCAGTTCGCTGGTGCGCACAACGAGCGGAGAGAAGGCCAGATTCTCGGCGTAAACGACCTGACCGCCAGCGGCCACGATGGCATCGGCATCGCCCAGCGTGGAGGCCAAGGGCTTCTCAACGAGCACCACGCAGCCCGCAGTGAGGGCCTGGAGGGTGTCAGCTGCGTGACGGTCAGGAGGGGTGCAGACCACCACGGCATCGGCGCCAGCGGGGAGCTCTTCGAACGGAACTGCCCTCGCCCCGACTTGCCCTGCCCTCTCGGTGGCCCGAGCCTCGGTGCGCGAGGCAATGGCGAGGATGGGGGACTCAGTTGCTTCCGCGGCCATGGCATGGACAAGCGAGATCATGCCGGCACCGGCGAAGGCGAGATTCACGAGAGTGACGGTACCGCTTGGCGGATGAGCGAACTACGGTCAGACCTTGATGGGGGACTTAGGGGAACTCAAAGGCATTGTCGTCGTCGATCTTTCGACGAATCTGAGTGGCGCGTACTGCTCGAAACTGTTTGCTGACTCGGGGGCAACGGTCACGCGGGTTGAGCTTCCCGACGGCGATCCGCAGCGACATGCCCAGTGGTCGGGAGTGCCCACCGAAGGCGATGCGCCACTGTTTCGTTATCTGCGCCACGGGCAACGCTCAGTAACTGCCGTTGCTGGCGATCCGATCATCGATCAATTGTGCGCTGCAGCCGACCTTGTCATTGTGAGCGGGCCGCCTCCGGGCGAATGGCCCGGCACCGTGGTCGTCGCGATCACGTCCTACGGGCTTACTGGCCCGAGTGCCGATCGTCCCTCAACAGAGTTCACCCTGCAATGCGAGAGCGGAGCAGTGGCAATCCGGGGAATTCGTGAAATGCCACCGGTGCAGATGGGTGGGCGCATCATCGAATGGGTTGCTGGCGTGTACAGCGCCGTGGGATCACTCGCCGCTGTGCGACGTGCGCGTGAAACCGGATCGGGTGAACTGATTGACCTGTCACTCTTCGAAGTCGTGAGTATCACCGCCACGAATTTTGTGGACATCTTTCACTCGCTTTCGGGTCGGCCACAGCCCGACCCAACGATTCCTCCGCGAGGCGTCGAGATCCCCTCGATCGAGCCAACGCTGGACGGGTGGGTTGGTTTCAATACCAACACTCGTGACCAGTGGGAATCGTTCTGCATTCTCATAGAACGCCCGGACCTTCTTGATCCTCCCGAATTTTCCGCGCATCAGGTACGCGCGGCGCGATCGGTGGAGTGGAACAAGATGGTGCGCGATTTCACCACCAAACATTCGACGAAGGAAATTGTTGAACGAGCTGCGGAGCTGCGGATACCTGTCGCGCATGTAGCTGACGGAAAGATGATTCTCGAACTCGACCATCCGCAGGAACGTGGTGTCTTTTTACGTGATCCACTTGACGAGTTCTCGATGCCTCGCCGGCCGTACCTACTCAATGGTCAACCGGGCAACGCTCCAACACCAGCGCCATCAATCGGTGAGCAAAACAATGACTTGCCGCCAATTCGAGCGGATCGCCCACAATCGGGTGGAGAGAAGCGACTGCCGCTTGAAGGATTGACGGTCGTTGATTTCACTGCGTGGTGGGCGGGGCCTTCCTCAACTGGAGTTCTTGCGTCCCTTGGGGCCGAAGTCATTCACGTCGAGTCCACTCGTCGCATCGATGGAATGCGCACGACCGGAGGGATGTTCTTTAGTCTTCCGCAATGGTGGGAACGCAGCGCGTTCTTCCTTCAGGCGAATATCAACAAGTTTGATGTCACTCTTGATCTCGATCGCCCGGAAGGTCGTGCGCTTGCGCTTGAGCTGATCGCCAAGGCCGACGTTGTCGTCGAGAACTACACGCCGCGTGTCATCGAAGCATTCGATCTCGACTGGGACGTTGTCCACGAGATCAACCCTCGGACGGTAATGGTTCGCATGCCGGCATTTGGTCTTGATGGGCCGTGGCGTAATCGCCCCGGCTTCGCTCAGACGATGGAGCAAATCACCGGCCTCGCTTGGATGACAGGCCACGTTGCCGACCAACCACGTATCCAACGCGGACCATGTGACCCCAACGGCGGCCTTCACGCGGCCTTTGCTGCGCTTATCGGCTTACAGCATCGTGACCGAACGGGTGAGGGCTGCCTTATGGAAGCCCCGATGTTTGAAGCGGCACTCAACGTTGCTGCCGAACCCGTTATCGAGTGGACCGCTCATGATTTGCGTGTGGAACGTGAAGGTAATCGCAGTCCGTACGCCGCTCCGCAGAATCTGTATCCATGCGCCGGTGTTGAAAACTGGCTGGCAATTTCGTGTGCAAACGATGAGCAATGGGTTGCACTCGCAAGACTTATCGGCCGCGATGATCTTGCCTCCGATGCAGGGCTGGCAACCTTGGCCGGACGTCGAGAACGTCACGACGAACTCGACGCGATTCTGACTGAGTGGGCCGCAGATCGAGAAATCACTTCAACAGTTGAGGTACTCCTCGACGCTGGAGTTCCCGCGTCTTTCGTTCGCGACATTCGTTTGCAGCCCGTTCATGACCAAGATGTGGCGCGCGGCTTCATTGAACAGGTGGAACATCCGGTTGTTGGTGTGCAACCGATCCCAACGCTGCCATTTCGCTATGCAAGCGTTAAAAATTGGGTCCGCCATCCAGCGCCGTTGCTGGGTCAGGACAATGATCGAATTCTTGGTGAGCGACTTGGGCATTCACCCGAGGAACTTGCCCAGTTGGAATCCGCTGGCATCATCGGCGATTGGCCGATGGGTGTTGAACGTTAAGTAGTTTTGCGGTGCGCGGACAATGCGTTGTGACCGGTTTGCAGGGCACGCTGGAAATATTCGAAGGAGAATCCGAACATGACTGACCTGTTTGATACCTACAAGGTGATCGATGTTGACACGCATCTCACTGAACCACCCGACACCTGGACCCGTTCGTTCCCGGCGTCGTTGCACGACAAGGTTCCGCACATTGAACGTGTTGATGGTGTTGATCAGTGGATGGTCAGCGGCGAACGGATCGGAGCGCCTGGCTATTACTCAATGGCGGGCTTCGACGGCATCATGCCGATCAGCACACCGAAGACGTTCGATGACATTCACCCTTCGATGTTTGAAGCGAAAGCTCGTCTGGCGTTTCTTGACGAAGAAGGTGTCGACGCTCAGATTCTTTATCCAAACGTTGGCGGCTTCGGGAACGGCTACTTCCTGCGCCTTGGTGATCGTGAACTTGTGGCGCAGTGTGTGCGGGCCTACAACGACTTTCTAACCGATTGGTGCAGTGCCGATCCGGCACGACTCATTCCGATTGCGGCAGTTCCGTTCTGGGACCTTGACCTTGCAATTAGCGAAATCGAACGTTGCCTCGATATGGGTCACAAGGCGATCAACTTCTGCAATCAACCGCAGGACTACGGGCAGCCGCCTCTGGCGAGCACACATTGGGACCCGATCTGGAAGACGGTGCAAGACGCTGGAGTTCCAGTGAGTTTCCACGTCGGTGGCGGCTCTATGGGAACTCTGTTTGAGGACACCGCCAACATGGGATGGATGACCAACTTCGCCAAAGTGTCATCAATGATTTTCATGGACAACATGCGTTGCATGGCTGACCTCATCTTTGGCGGCATGTGTCACCGGTTCCCGGAACTTAAATTCGTTTCGGTCGAATCGGGTGTTGGCTGGCTTCCCGGCGCACTCGAAACCTTTGATTGGCAGTGGAACAACGGCGGTGTTCGTGACGAACACCCCGAATACGAACTCACTCCAAGCGAATACTTCCGTCGCCAACTCTACGGTTGTTTCTGGTTCGAACAGAAGTCAGCCCTTGCGGCAATTGACGTGCTTCCCGACAACATCATGTTCGAGACCGATTACCCGCATCCCACGTGCATGCATCCTGGGCCGCGAACTGCTGCCACTCGGCCACGCGAGTACGCGCAAGAACTGCTGGGCGGACTACCTGAAGATGTGATCCGCAAGGTTCTGTACGAGACCGCAGCAAAGGTGTACGGCATCTAATGTCCGCTTCGGTTGTTCCGCCCGCGTTTGGTTGTGCGTTCATCATTTCTGAAGTTCGAGGACGCACGCTTCACCTTCGTATCGATCGCATTGAGCGGCGTAACGCATTCACCCAGGACATGTACCGAGCGTTGAAGCGCGCAGCGATCTGGGCTGATGGCCAGGCCGAACTCGACTCGGTTTGTCTTACGGGCACCGATAAGTGGTTTGCTGCTGGTGGTGATATGGCCGGGAACTCCGAAGATCCGGAAGGTCTGGCGAACGAATGGGATGCCACCGACAACTTCCCCTTCCGCCACATCGAACGCTGTCGCAAGATTTGGGTGGCCCGTATCAATGGTCTGTGTCATGCGGGTGGTCTCGATCTCGCGTTGCACTGCGATGTTGTGATTGCTTCGGCCGATGCCCGCTTCCGAATTCCTGAATTGCTCCGAGGGATTCCCGACCCGTTCATGTCGGCCCGTATCGCTGAGGCCACTGGTATTGCCAAAGCGCGGTATCTGTTCTTCACTGCCGCCGAGATTTCTGCGACGGAGGCCGATGCGATGGGACTGATCGGCAAAGTCGTTCCTCACGATGAACTCGAAGCGCACACGGAGTGGGTTCTTGAGCAGATTTCCCTGACGGGGCCTGAAGCCCGGGCCGCAATCAAGCGTGATCTCAATGCCCGTCTGCCGATGTCCGACACGGGACTCTTTCATCGCACGATGATGGGCCCGGAAATGGTCGAAGGCATGCGGGCATTTGTAGAGAAGCGCCCGGTGGAGTGGCCGCGGGGCTGACCAAGCTGGGGTGGAAGTGGCCGGTACTATTGGTGTCGGAATGAAGAAACTGATCCAGTTCGGGGCCGCAATTTTGAGCGGAGGTGTTGTCGTCGCCGTGGCGATGGCAATTCTCATTCCGTCGATCGCCCGGGTTGCATCGGCAGTCGAGGGCGGCGATGGCGCTATTGATGTTTCTCAGTTCCAGGACTATGCGGTGCGGTCACAGGTATTCGCAGTCGATGGCTCACTTCTCACCACGCTGCATGGTGTCGAAAATCGTGATCCAGTTCCGCTCTCAGTCATGCCTGACACGATCAAGAACGCGATTCTTTCCGTTGAAGATGCGCAGTTCTATGAACATGGCGGCATAAATCTTCGCGGTCTTGCCCGTGCGCTTGTCCAAAACGTGCAGTCAGGCCAGGTCGAGCAGGGTGGTTCCACCATCACCCAGCAATTAGTAAAGAAAGCGCTTCTCAGCGATGAGCGAGTTCTGAATCGAAAGACAAAAGAGGCTGCGCTGGCCATTCGCCTCGAAGGGCAATTGTCGAAAGACGAAATTCTTGAGCTGTACCTCAACACCATCTATTTCGGTAACGGCTCCTATGGTGTGCAGGCTGCGGCCGAGACCTATTGGGGAAAGCCCGTTACCGATCTGAATTGGGTCGACAGTGCGTTGTTGGCGTCAATGATCTCAAACCCAGTCGGAAACGATCCAATTCTTCACCCGAAGAAGGCGAAAGAAGAGCGCAAGCTTGCTCTCGACCGCATGGTGGCGAATGGTGTCATCACTCGCGCACAAGCAACAGAATACGATGCACTTCCACTCCCTGTCGGCCGTTGCACCGGAGTTGTTGTCGGTTTTCGACCCGCTGATTGCGGCAAAATTACGCAACCTCCTCAAGAGAGTTACTTCGTCGAGGAAGTGAAACAGCAACTTCTTGCCGATACCCGGTTAGGGGCGACGTACGAAGAAAGGTACGCACAGGTTTTTGGTGGTGGTCTTCAGATCCACACCACTCTCGATCCTGTTGCACAAGATGCTGCCCAGGACGCGCACGACAACACATTCCCTTCGTACGTTCGTTCTGAAGCTGACTCGAAAGGAATCACCACCGCGATGGTGTCAGTTGAGTCCTCGACCGGGGCAGTTCGAGCACTTGTTGGCGGTCCAGGGTTCGCTGATTACAAATACGACATTGCCACCCATGAGCCTGGACGCCAGACGGGTTCAACATTCAAGACCTTCGTCCTCCTCACCGCGCTTGAACAAGGTATTCAGCCTGACGACACCATCGGTGGCGGTGGGTCGTGGCCGAGTAAGGGAACCACGCCAGACCCGTATGTCATTTCCGGAGACGGTGGCACGCTCACCGGAGTGACCCAGGCCTCGTCGAACGGCGCATTCGTGCGTCTCGGCCAGACGGTTGGGCTCGAGAATGTGGTGTACACCGCTCAACGTCTGGGCGTGAGCAGTCAGTTCGACCCACGTGCGAAGTCGATGCCGCTTGGTGTTTTCGACGTCACTCCACTCGAAATGGCCTCTGCATATTCGGCGATTCCAAATGGCGGCGTTCGGGAACCTTCTTACTTCATTGACCGAGTCGAAGATCGCACAGGTACGGTCCTCTTCGCTCACGACGCGAACCCAACTCGAGCAGTGAGCTGGCAGAGTGCGTGTTTGGCGACACAAATTCTCGCCGCCAATGTTTCAGGGGGAACTGGTACGAATGCGCAATTGCGCGGACAATCAGCAGCGGGCAAAACCGGTACGACAGAAAGCAACACCAACACCTGGTTTGTTGGATTCACTCCACAACTCACTACCGCCGTCTGGATGGGTATTCCCGCCGAAGGCACCAAGCCGATGGGCAGCCTCGGCGGTCGCGAGCAGTTTGGTGGATTGTGGCCCGCCACCATCTGGCACAACTTCAATCAGGCCTACGTCGATGCTACGAAGCAAAAGCGCGTGGAGTTCCCGACCTGCATCCCGTCGATACGGGAGGGCAAGCCGGCCTCCGGAGCGAGCGACCCCTTGGGTCTCTTGAATGGTGGCCTGGATCCAGTCGAGGAGTCCACGACGACCACCACAACGAGCAAGACCACGACCACGACAACGAGACCGTCGACGACAACGAGACCGTCGACGACAACGAGACCGTCGACTACCACTACCACTACGGGCTAGCCGCTCATCCTGCCGATCTCGAACTGATCGATGAGGCAGCAGCGGCCCGAACGCGTAAGGCTGGTGCCATGACAGATCTTGAGCGGCTCCTTGAGGTGCAGGCCAATGATACTGCCGTGGATCAATTGCGGCATCGCCGGACCACCTTGCCTGAGCGGGCTGCGTTAGTTGATCTCGACCGGAAGGAACTGCAAGTGCGGGCCGAGGTTGCCGAACCGCAAATCGAACGTGACGGCTTGGCTCGTGATCAGAAGCGTCTTGAAGATGAAATCGCAACTGTCGAGGGCAAGGCGGCGCACGTCCACAAGCAGCTTTACGACGGATCAATGACCTCGCCAAAGGAAGCACAGGCATTGCAAGCAGACCTTGAGTCACTAAAGCGGCGTCAGGTAACGCTTGAAGACGAAGTTATTGAACTAATGGAAAAGATTGAGCCGCTCGACGAACAGCTTTCGGGTTCGAAGACTGTGTTGGGGGCTATTGATGCAGAACGAGCAGCAACGATTGCCTCGCTCGCTGCTGCCGAAACGGCCGTCGATCAAGAACTCGTGGCGACACTCGCAGCACGGCAGGTGCTGGTTGACGCTGTCCCGGATGCGCTTGTCGCGGAATATGAACGGATCCGCGGGGGAGCCGGGGGCATTGGAGTTGCACGCTTGCAGGGCGCAACCTGCCTCGGCTGTCACATCTCGATGGCCGCAGCAGAGGTTGATGTAATAAAACGGCTTCCCGCCGAAGAACTTGCGTACTGTCCAGATTGCGGGAGATTGCTCGTCCGATGATTCTCTGGTTCGCCGGAGTCAGTTTCGTTTTCGTGTGGTGGGTGTTTCGAAGCCCGGCACTTGATTATCGACTCGTGATGCTCGGCTCGATACTTCCTGTCGGTGAGATCGTCTTCGGAGGGCCGCGTGTACTTCACGCGCTTCTGGCGCCGGTCGCGTTGCTGGGCATTCTCATGTTGGCAACGCAAAAGCGTCGTCTCGTGAGACGACGGTGGATCGGAATTCCGATCGGCATGATGATGCATCTCGTGCTCGATGGCATTTGGGCTCGTCCGAAAGCTTTCTGGTGGCCATTTTTTGGCGTTGACTTTGAAAGCGGGGGACTTCCTGAATTCGGTCACTCACGTGCGATCAGTGTTCTGCTTGAGCTTGTCGGCCTCGTTTGCTTCGTGTGGGCATGGAAAGCGTTTGACTTTAGAAATCCAAAAACACGCGAGCGGTTTGTTCGAACTGGCCACCTCTCGCGTGAAACCACTCAACGACCGCCCACCTGTTAGGTCTCTACATGCTTTATATCGTTCGCCATGGTCGCACTGAACACAATGCATCGGGCCTCTTGCTTGGTCGGATTAATCCGCCACTCGATGATCTTGGTCGCGACCAGGCCGTCGCTCTCGCTGAAGCGATTGGTCCTGTCGATCGAGTCATCACCAGCCCGTTGCTGCGAACCCGTCAGACAGCGGAAGCATTCGGCGTTGAGCCCACCGTCGATGATCGGTGGATCGAACTCGACTACGGCGATTTCGACGGAGTTCCGCTTGCCTCGGTAGCGCCCGAGATTTGGCATGCATGGCGATCCGATGCAGATTTTGCACCTCCCGGCGGAGAATCGCTTCGGCAACTCGGACAGCGCGTCTCTGAGGCGCTGGGCGACTTAGACCTTGCCGACGAAAGCGATCTGACCACGGTCGTGGTCACGCACGTGTCGCCGATCAAAGCGGCAGTGTGCTGGGCACTGGGGGTTGATGACCTTGTGTCGTGGCGACTGTGGGTGGCAACGGCATCGATTACGTCGATTGCCATCGGCGGCGGTGTCCGAGCAATGCACGGGTTCAACGACATTGCCCATCTTCGGGCAGCGGGTTTGGCCGACCGCTAGCGTCTCCATCACTTCTCGTCGTTGAAAGGAACTGTTATGACCATCGTTATCCGAGGGACCCTTCCCGTCCGTGCCGACAAGCGTGAAGAAGCGATTGCCGCGTTTATCGCTGTCTCTGAAGGCTCAGAGTCCGAGGCTGGATGTCAGACCTATCGGTTCTCAGAAGACGTGCGTGAGCCGAATACGTTCATCATCACAGAGCACTGGGATGACGAAGCTGCGCTTGGTGGTCATTTCCAAACTCCTCATATGGCGGCGTTCACTTCGGTTGTTGGCGATCTTCTCGCCGGTGCACCAGACGTTGTGAAGTACGAGGTCAGCAGCTTCGGACCGCTCCACGGCTAGTCGAAATGCGTGGGACTATCGGGTTGTGAAATCCACGTTGGCCTCGTTCGGCGGGCTATGGGTTGCGCTTGCGTGTGCAGCGCTCTTCGTCGCCGGTTGTGGAAACAGTGATGCAGCCGACGCCAACCCATCTGCGCGCGCTGACGCCATTGAGTCGATAACAACGACAACCACTCCGCCCACGACGACAAGCTTGCTGAAGGTCTATGCCCCCAATGCCTTCGACAAAACAGATGCGCTTCTTGCTGAACGAGTGAAGGCGGCAGGACTCGCTGGTGGGGTGGTGCGTCTCGGTCGGGCCGATGGATCGATCATTCATGAGAAATCCATAGGGTCGATTAAGGGATCAACGGCGCTCTCGGTCGCGTCATCGACAAAGTGGATCACCGCAGCAGTATTGATGACCTTTGTCGATAGTGGTGTTATCGGGCTCGATGACGACATTTCGAAATGGCTTCCGGAGTTTGCTTCCGACAAGCCGTCAATCTCTGCACGTCAGTTGCTCGATCACACCTCAGGGGTCCGAGACAACAGTTGTCAGGGCGGCGGGATGTCTCTTGCCGCGTGTGTCAAAGCGATCGCGAGTTCCGCACGGCAGTTTCCGGCGGGTTCAAAGTTCTCGTATGGAAATTCAGACTTCCTCGTAATCGGTCGACTGATTGAGGTGCTCGGGCAATCAGATTTCGCCACTGTTGCGAAGCAACGGATCACCGGTCCACTACAGATGGATGCAACGACGTGGCCCGGAGCGCCATCAATGGCGAATTCTGCGTTTGGAGTTCGAGTGACCGTGGATGATTACGGGAAATTTCTCAGCATGGTGCTGCAACGTGGCATGGTGAACGGAACGAAGGTTCTGAGCGAGTCTGCTGTCGCAACGGTGGTATCGAATCAAGTGGCGGCCTACGACACCACGAAAGACTTTTCGGTGGGGATCACCAAGATTCCGCGTTACGGACTTGGGTGCTGGCCCGATGTTGTCGATGAGTTCGGGGCGACGGTTGTTGTGAGCGGCAATGGGGGAATGGGCTTGTATCCGTGGGTGGATTACTCCACGAGCACTTGGGGGATCATTGGGGTGCAGGATGAACGAGGCGCACAATTGGCGGTGCCGGCCTCACAGAAAGTTGAAGTTGAGGCGCGAGAGGCGATCGCTCGGTAGTGTCCTCCCATGTCGAATCGCCATGTGTTCGCCCGCGCCGCTTTGACCGTCGGCCTCGTTCTTGCTGTGACCGGGTCGCTCCTCGCAGTCAGTCCGCTTCCTGCCGGAGCGCACGCGATCGTTGATCTCCCGAGTTCCGACGCAATCGTCGGTCGGAGCAGCGCCATGACGCTTGAGATCCAACACGGGTGCATCACCGGTGGCGGTGGCACGGTGAAGTTCGTTGCTCAGTTCGCAGCGGTCTTTGGTGAGGTCACCCCCGGTTCTGTGCCCGGATGGACCTCGGTAGTTACGAGTGGCATTACGACCACGACCGGCACGACGACTACGACTGCAGATGGTCAAACGGTGACCTGGACCACGAACGGCGCGGCGCAGCCGTTCTCGACTCCACTCATAGTTCCCCTCACAGTTCGCTGGCCGAATCGGGCGGGCGCCTACGGCACGGTGGTTTCACAAACCTGTAGCAATCCCACTGAAGAGACCGTGTGGAGCACGCCAGCTCAGCCCGCCACCGTTGGCGTACTGTCACCGCCTCTAACTCCGTTGGCCACGGTGTGTGTGCTGCCTGCGCGTCTTGCGAAGTCCGCCACTTGGCCAAAGAGAACGACACGGACGATCGAACGGCTTTGCTCGAAACTGCGCTAAGCGCTTTGCTGAGAGCCTGCGATCCCATACCTGCTTTGGGTGCGATGGTGAGTCGGTCTGTAAGCGGGGTTTTGTCCAGCGCCTCCCGGCGCCTGTGTGACCATCCATCTGTGCGGCCTACCAGCGGGTGTTGTCTCTTTCGAAACAACTGACGGGCAGTCAATCCCGACGCTCGGCCTTGCTCCAGGTGGGGTTTACAGAGCCATCCGAATCGCTTCGAATGCTGGTGCGCTCTTACCGCACCGTTTCACCCTTACCTGTGCCCGGTAAACCGGGCCATCGGCGGTTTGCTTTCTGTTGCACTTTCCTGCGGATCACTCCGACTGGTTATTCGCCAGCACCTTGCCCTTTGGAGCCCCGACTTTCCTCGAACCGGTCAAGCCGGCCCGCGGTCACCCAACCGGCTCACCATCGCCCTGACAGTCTGTCACGGAGCAGGGCGAACGACCACAACGCCTTTCATCGTGTTATGGAAATCGCAGTAGTAGTCGTAGTTTCCGGCAGCCGCGAAGGTGTGAATCCAGGCCTTCCCCGGCCTGACGACTCCGGAATAAAGCTTGTTGGGAGCAAGAAAATGGAGATCATGTGGCGCGATGTCATCGTTGATCCACATGACGGTTCCGCCGGCTTCAATCTCGATGTCACGCGGGTCGAACTCACCGTCTTTGACGTGAACTGTCATCGCAATTGCGGGAGCGTCCTCTTCTGACGCCGTGGTCGTTGTCGAACTGCACGCAGTGGACGCGATCGCGATCGTTGCTACTGCGAGGATCGCTGCGAACAGAAGCAGGATGCGGCGTTTCATCGAATGCTCAGTTCGCCAGTTCAGAAATCGAAAGAGGAAAGGTCGGCGTGCCATCCGCTGGCGCGTTCAATTGCTGACGCCCAACGTTCGCGGTGCGCGGCACCGGAGGGTTCGACGACACGAGAGGGTCGCCATGTGGATGCGATGTCGTCCCATCCGGCCCATGTGCCAACGGAAAGTCCAGCGAGAAACGCAGCGCCCAGTGTTGTGGCTTCGAGGATGGGTGAAATCTCAACGGTGTGTTGGGTTGCGTTGGCAAGCGCTTGCGTGAAGGTTGGGTTCGCGCTCATTCCTCCATCGACACGCAATGCCGAAATAGCGAGCCCGGTATCGGCCTCGGCTGCATCAACCAGATCGGCTCCGCGTTGGGCGACGCCTTCGAGTACGGCACGAACAATGTGGGCGCGCCCGGTTCCGCGTGTGATGCCTAGCAATGTTCCGCGCGCGCCGTAGTCCCAATTTGGGGTTCCGAGTCCGAGTAGCGCAGGCACGTACACAACGCCGTCGGTGTCATCACATTGTTGGGCGACGAGGTGCGAGTCTGCGGCCGAATCAATAATGCCGAGATCGTCGCGCAACCATTCAACGTTGGTGCCGGCTGAAAGCATGATGGCTTCAGTGCCCCACATGGTTTCGTCACCGCGACGCCACGCAACGATTGGGAATGTCCCGGCGTTACCGCGTGCCCCTGATGTCGGACGGTTGGGGCCGACCACGAGGTCGAGCATTCCACCAGTGCCGAACGTGATCTTTGCGGGGCCGGGACGCACGCAACCCTGGCCGATAAGCGAGGCTTGTTGGTCGCCGGCGATGCCACAGATCATTGGAGCGCCAGCAAGGGCGGATGCGGGAGCGATCGGTCCGCTTGAATCGACGATGGTGGGCAGTGCTGATCGAGGGATGTTGAGTTTCGCGAGAAGCGCATCATCCCAATCAAGCGTGTCTACCGAAAACAGCCCGGTGACAGCGGCGTTCGACGCGTCGGTGACATGCACGGCGCCTTCGGTGAGTGTCCAGACGATCCAAGAGTCGACGGTTCCGACACAAAGATTGCGGCTGCGGTCTGGATCGGTGTTGTCAAGAAGATGCTTGATCTTTGTCGCCGACTGATTCGGAGCGAACCGCAATCCCTCGGCCTGAAAAACGAGGCAATCGCCCAACGTTCTGAGGTCCTGCCAGCCAAGGCCGGGTGCGACTGGTTCTCCTGTTGAACGGTCCCACACGATGGTTGACGCTCGCTGGTTGGCGATTCCAACCGCATCAACCGGGCCGCTGTGGGCAAGTGCGGCTCGAGCGGTTGCCAGCGCTGCAGCGGCCATACGCGTCGCGTCGAACTCGACGAGTCCTGGTGCCGGAGTATCAGGGAGAACCTCTTCGCGAAACTCGACCGCAATAGAAGCGTCGGGTCGCACGATTGCCGAGCGAACACCCGAGGTGCCGATATCAACAACAAGGATGCTCATTGCGTGCGATTCCCTCGTGAGACCGCGACCATCGCACCAATCGTGCCGAGTGACGCAAAGACAAGGGCGAACAGAACGATGCCCAAGAGCAAGACGGCGGGGTTGGAAAATTCACGAGTGGCGATGAGGTAGACAATTTCTGCGCCGAGGAATGTGACGACACCGGCGGCTGCGCCATGGGGGAGTGCATGTGGTGGAAGCGGCCGAGCAGCGGCGTAACCCGCCAATGCACCGGAGAAAAAGATGATCGCCAACATCAAGCCGGCCAGCGCAGTGTCCGCGAACACCGTGCGTTGAAGAATTGCTGCCGGCAACGCGAAGCAGAGTCCGTTGAACGCTCCAATGAGAATCACGCGACGATCGAACATTGCCATCAGATGATTTCGCCAAATCCAGTGGGGGCAGTGCCGAAGTTGGAGGGCATGCCGAGCTTTCCGGGGTTGAGAATGCCGTTGGGATCAAGCGAACGTTTCATTGTGTGCAATACAGAAGTTGCACCTTCACCAAGGGCTTGGGCCATGAACCGTCCGCGGTTGAGCCCGATGCCGTGGTGATGACTGAGGGAGCCGCCGTGAGCAAGTGCTGTTGTTGTCCCTGCACCCCATGCGGCGAGGTACATGGGTTCAATCGCATCTGGTCCTTCGGTTGCTGCTTTGCCAGCAAACGTGAAGTACAGGCATGCGCCATCGGAATAGGCATGGGAGAGGTGAGCGGTAGAGGAAATCACACCTGGCGTGGAAGCAATGGCGTCGCGTACGGCCGGGTACAGGGTTGGCAGATCAGTCCACGAAACGGTGAGCTCCATTGTGTCGACCATGTAACCGCGCGAGATAAGCGCTTCCAATGCGCTCACGTCGTTACGGTGCCCAAACCACTTGGCGACGAGTTCAACGTCGAGAGGTTTCGCATCGGCGCACTCTTCGGCCGTGATTGTTGTGGTGGCATCGACGGTTGCTTGATCGCCCTCGTCAAATGCCAACAAAACGGCAACGTCGCCGGTTTTCCAATTGCGATCGGCTTCGGCGGCGTCGTACAGACGAAGGGCCGCGGGAGCAAGACCTCTCTGAATAATTCGGCGACAGGCGTCGGCACCCGCTTCAAAGGTTGGATAGGCCCATGCACTGCTGTGATTTGCAGTTGCAACCGAGCGAGCCCGCAAGCGTGCTCCGGTGATGATGCCGAGCGTTCCTTCGGAACCCACGAACAATTGCGTGAGGTCGGGACCGGCTGACTGGCGGGCATGGCCACCGGTGTGGACGATCGTTCCGTCGGCGAGAACGACATCGAGACCGATCACGATGTCTTCGATCTTCCCGTATCGATTGGAAAGTTGTCCGGCACCGCGACAAGCGAGCCAGCCGCCCACCGTAGAAAGGGCGATTGACTGTGGCCAGTGGCCGACGGTGAGGCCATACTCCGCTTGCAGTTCATCTTCGAAAACGTCGCCGAACATTCCCGCGCCTACGTCGACGATTCCAGAAGTCAGATCAACAGAATGAACGCCGGTCAATCCACACAAGTCAAGGACGACACCACCAAACAGTGGAATGGAACCACCCACGACACCGCTACGGCCCGCGGCGGCAGTGACGGGGATGTTGTTGTCGTTGCACAGCCGCAAAATGGCGGCGACCTGTTCAGTGGTGGCGGGCGACACGACCACCGAAGCGATCTGGCCGACTTCAGCACTGCTCGCGCGAGTCATGATGAGCGGCCACCAGTCGCGGCTGGCTTCAACGAGAGTCGAGTGATCGAGCGCGAGGGTCGCTCCCGTTGCACGCAACTGTGCGATCACGTCCTCTGAGACCTCGACGCGAGTCGTGGCGAAATGGGCCTGACCATTTGCAGCATCAAGATCAATAGGCGGTGTGGGATGAGCTGGCATCAGGCGACGATCGCTGCGAGTTCTTCGTCGATGCGGGCCCGATAATCGGCGACCTGTCGAGCCTGTTCCGCCTCGTCCCAACCGAGTTCGGGGCCAAGAAGTGCGGCGACCGCAAACGCGGCATCAGTCGAAGCATCGCGAAGTTCCAGTCGGGCTCGTGTGCGGCGGCTGAGGATGTCATCGACCGTGGTGGCCATTTCGTAACGGACGGCAAAGATGGCTTCGGCGCGCAAGTAGGGCAGACCGGGCACAAGAAGTTCGGCCATTGAGGGATCGGACTCGGCAATTGCAAGCACGGTCGTTGCATCTGATCCGTATCGATTGGCGAGACGACGAACTTCGTCACCACCGAGGGGCGAGAGCGAGTCGGCCGAGGCAATCAATTCCTCGTATCCGTTTGCGCCATGGATTTTCAGATGTTTGGTCTTGCTGCGCTGGCGAAGCCGAGTGACGCGATCGGCATTGAGAACTTGAGTGAGCACTTCGTCGATCGTGTCGGCGGCCATTTCGCGATAGGTAGTCAACTTGCCGCCGGTAATGGTGACGACGCCGGAATCGGAACGGCGTACTTTGTGGCGCCGCGAGAGATCGGCGGTGCGACCAGAGACCTCGGGGTCGGCAACAAGTGGGCGAAGTCCCGCCCAAGTTCCGAGGATGTCGTCGGTGGTGACGGTTTCGGTGATTGCACCGTTGAGAGCGCGCAACAAATACTCAACGTCTTCCTCGTTGCACTGTGGATCATCGACGGGACCGTTGTAATCGGTGTCGGTGGTGCCAACGAAGGTGAATTTTCCCCACGGAACGACAAAGACGGAACGCTTATCGCCCGGGACGGGAATGACAGCGGCGACGGTATTGCGCACCTTCGACCATGGGACCGTTATGTGGACGCCCTTAGCCGGTCGAATCGAATGTGGATGTTCGGCTTCGTCGAGCGCGCGAACGTCGTCTGACCACACGCCCGCTGCGTTGACGACAGCCTTGGTGGCAACGGTGAACGTGCGTCCGTCGGCATTGACGACCACGCCGTTGACTTTCCCGTTGACATCTTTATGAAGGCTCACGACGTCAGTGCGGTTGACGATCGTTGCCCCAAATCGAAGAGTTGCAGTGCGAGCAACGTTCACTACTAGGCGCGCATCGTCGGCTTCCGCGTCGTAATAGAGATAGGAGGGCATCAACTTTTCCGCGGGGAGTGTTGGGAATAACTCAAGTGCGCGCTTCTTTGAAACCCGCTTGTGCATCTTGCCGATGCGAAGACCGCCAGTGAGGTCGTACATCCACATAGCGCTACCCATCGCCCTCGCGAGTTTGCGATTGACAACACCTTTCGAGGACAAAATGGGAATGAGGAACGGCAGCACCTTCACGAGGTGCGGAGCATTACGGCGAAGAATCTGGCGTTCGGCAAGTGCTTCGTACACGAGTCGAATATCGCCCTGTTGGAGATAACGGATTCCGCCATGAATCAGCTTTGAAGACTTCGATGAGGTTCCGCTGGCGAAATCGTCACGCTCAACGAGGGCAACGCGAAGGCCTCGTGATACTGCGTCGAGGGCACATCCAACCCCGGTGATTCCGCCACCGATGACAACGACGTCGAAACTGGTGCTTTCCAAGCGCTGCAAGGCGTCGGAGCGATTGAAGGCAGCGGAGTTCATGTGGCTGAGCCTAGAACGGGCTGGTCTTGAGCGCCTGATCGCCTGACCTGCGGAAACGCTCATTTAATGGAGACGCGTATTCGGTTTGTGTCGCCGGGGTGGGGGAGTCAATACTCCTCTTTCCCTATTCGCCCGCTCCGCAGGAGCCGTTTCGTTCGAATGACAAACACTTGGCACTCCCTGGCCGCCTGCATGGGAATCGATCCTGAGATCTTCTTTCCCGACCCCGAAGACGATTCTGATGCCCTTCCGGCCAAGCTCGTTTGTGCTGAATGCCACGTGCGTGAGGCCTGTCTGGAGCATGCTCTTGCTGTGCGTGAGAAAGATGGCATTTGGGGCGGGGCCACGGAACGGGAACGGCGACGAATGATTCGTCAACGCCGTCGGACGGCCTGAACATGGAATGGCCGGTTCTGCTCTCGACGCTTGTCGCTGGCTCTGATCTGACAGCGGAGCAGGCGGGCGATGCGCTGCGTGAAATTCTCGCGGGGGCTGCTACCGACGCTCAGATTGCCGCGTTCCTGATCGCGCTTCGCATGAAGGGCGAGACGATCGGGGAAGTCTCGGCGATGGTCGATGCCATGCTCGAATCGGCAGCGCCGATCGAAATTCCGCCAGGACCAGACGCCATTGACATCGTGGGAACCGGCGGAGCACCGAGTCGACGCGCCCATGCTTTGAATGTCTCGACCATGGCCAGTTTCGTGGCTGCGGGGGCCGGCGCCCGTGTGGTGAAGCATGGAAATCGCAAAGCCTCGTCGACCTCGGGTTCGTTTGATCTTCTCGAAGCGCTTGGCATCCCGCTTGAACTCGATGGACTAGGTATTGCGCATTGTGTTTCTGAAGCGGGCATTGCTTTCTGTTTCGCCCGATCGTTTCATCCGGCAATGCGTCATGCCGGACCAGTTCGTACGCAACTTGGAGTGCCCACGGTTTTTAACTTCCTTGGCCCGCTTTCACACCCAGCCCGAGTACAACGCCAGGTGATTGGTGTGAGTGATCAGCGCATTGCTCCGATTGTGGTCGGGGTATTGCAGCAGCGCGGAGCACCGCGAGCCCTAGTTGTTTCGGGTGACGATGGCATGGACGAATTCACTACGACGACAACCAGCACCGTTCATGAATTACGTGATGGCGTCGTCAACACCACAACATTCGATCCGCGAGATGTTGGCATTGCGCTTGTTTCGCCGGACGCAATCGCCGGTGGCGGGCCTGAGATCAACGCCGAAATCGCCGGGCGAGTCTTTGCTGGTGAAACCGGGGCCTATCGAGACATTGTTTGTTTGAATGCTGCCGCGGGTCTGTTCGTGGCAGGGATCGTTGACGATCTTTCAAGCGGTGTTGTGAAAGCGCAGGAGTCAATCGATAGTGGCGCTGCTGCTGCAGTTCTTCAGCGATTGATTAGCGCCGCGAACGACGTAGCGAACTAACAAACTCGCTGTCATCAACTGCGAGTCCCTTGCGTGGAGAAAACGACGGCAAGGCTGGCAGCGCCGAGACGAGTACGCCGTCGCAGTGGTCGAGCGTGAGATCGGGAGCGGCATGTTCAAGCCATGACGCGATGCAACTGAGTTCATCGGCGAGTTCCCGGTCGAGGGGCGCGAGCGGCGCATCAGACGGCATCGTCCGATCGTTGGAGGTCGGTGAAAGACCGAGATTCGGTAGTTCGCCTTCTCCCCATGCTGATTGCAGGCGACCGTGGTCGAGAGCAACGCCACCGAGTGGCCCGAGATCGATATGTATGTGTCCGGCCCGACGGAGTTGGTCGAATTTCCGTTGTCGGCGGATGGCGCCGGCCAAAGCGTTGGCGCGGTCGCGAACATCGGCGGCTTCTTCGAAACGCTCTTCCCGAGCAAGGGCGGTAATGCGTTCGGCGAGCGGGGCAAGGAGAAGGTTGGGTTCAACGGTAAGACCGCGAACCGCTCGTTCGACAACGAGTTCGTAGTCGGCGGGCTCGACTTCGCCAGCACACGGACACATCGACACGCCAAGTTGGGCAGCGGTGCACGGTGCGTCACGAAGCGCGCGCTTGCCGACCCTTCCTGCACAGCGGCGAAGCGGAACCGAGGTGTGAATGGCATCGACAACGCGTTGGGCCGATGAACGTGAAGAAAGTGGGCCGAGATAGAGAGCGCCGTCGTCGCGTGCAGCTTTCACAATCGACAAGCGTGGGAAGGTCTCTGACAGCGTGAGCTTCACATAGACATATCGACCCCAGTCTTTGAGTTGTCGGTTGTAGCCGGGCTTGTGTTCGTGGATCAGACGGATTTCATGGACTGCCGCCGAGAGCGGATGGGGATGCTTCATGTGGTCGATCTGGGTGGTTTCTCGGAGCAACGAACCGATCTTCCGACGGTCATCGCCGGAGAAGTACGAACGCACTCGTGCCCGAAGATTGGTGGCTTTCCCGATGTACAGAACATCGCCTTGCGAGTTGCGAAAGAGATAGACGCCAGGTGAGCGGGGTAACGAGTCGGTGAGTCGAAGTTTCTGGGCGCTGGCATGACCAGCCATTTTTGGGAGCGAAAGGAGATCGTCGAGACCAGTGACTCCTAAGCCTCCGGCGCGTTCAATGAGGAGGTGCAGTAGATCGCCGGTAGCGAGTGCGTCGTCGAGAGCGCGGTGAGCGGGTTGATGGTCGAGACGGAGAAATTCGGCAAGGGTCCCGAGTTTGCAATTGGGAACTTCATTGCGCACGAGTCGCCGAGCGAGTGCAACGGTGTCGACCGAACGGTTCGTGAGTTTCGGCCGTTGATCACGCTCTAACGCCGCCTGCACAAAAGAGAGATCGAATCGAACGTTGTGTCCGACGATCACTGCGTCGCCAATGAACTCGAGAAGTGATGGAAGGACAGCTTCGATTCGCGGGGCAGGCATCACCATGGAATGGGTAATGCCGGTGAGCACGGTTATTTGGGGCGGAATCGCGCAACCGGGATTTACGAGCGTCTGGAACGTTCCTAAACACTCACCGCCGCGGAGTTTCACCGCGCCGATTTCGGTAATGCCACATGAATCGGCCGACCCGCCGGTGGTTTCGAGATCGATCACGCAGAAGGTGACCTGCGAAAGAGGGGTGCCGAGATCCTCGAGTGATAGTTGGAAGGAATCTTGGGCGGGGGAGGGCACCAGCCCAGTCTGATCGAACAAGCGTTCGTATGCAAGGAGGTGGTTCCAGCCTCGCTAGTCTCGCTCGGTGTCTTCTCCCCGATATCGCTGCACCGCTTGCGGAAACCTCACCCGATTCGATGTTGTCTCGACCAAGCGCACCCGTGCGTTTCATCACTACAGCGTCGGTGGCGAACTCGAGGTTGAGAGCGAAGAGGTCCTCTCCGAATCAGTCGAAGAGGTGTCGTGCCACTGGTGTGGCAACGGTGGTTCGGTTGTTCAGACCCAGCCGCCGGCGTAAGAGACGTACTGGCCAGTCGTAAAGGTGCTGGTGCCGTCGAGGAACGGAGCGCAGAACGACGCGAATTCGTCCATGCGTCCGAGGCGGCGCATCGGTACCTGCTTTTCGAACATTTCTCGAACCGCAGGGTCTTTCGCTCCAGTTGCTTCAAGGAACTCGGGGAAGTCCATGAAGTTGGTGCCGACGGCATTGACCTGAACGTTCTTTCGAGCAACTTCACCAGCGACATTGCGAGTGAGCATGGTTGCTCCGGCGCGCACTGATGAGTACAGCGATGCTCCGGGTGTCGGGCGTGCGCCCGCTGCACTCGTAATGACGAGCACCTGGCCGGAACCTTGTGCGACGAGCGGCGGAATGACAGCTTTAAGGAAGTGGTACGGCGCATAGAGACATCCGTCGACGATCTTTTCGTACTGATCGATCGTGGACTCAAGGAACGAACCGGGAATGATTTGGCCCGATGCGGCAACCGCTGCATCGAAGTGGCCGAAACGAGCGATGGCTGCATCGACAAGTTTTTGAGAGTTCTCGGGCTTGGCGATATTCGAGACTTTTTCGACAGCGAGCACGGTGGAACCGAGTGCTTCGAGTTCAGCAACGAGTTCGGGATCAGGGTCGCCGAGCACCAAGTCATGGCCGCGGCGGGCCAACATGCGGGAGAGCTCAGGGCCCACGTAATGACGGGCATCGGCAACGAGTGCGATTCGGCGAGGAGTGGTTTCAGGCATGGCAGGCCTCCGTGATTTTCGGTAGCGTCGGTCGTGTCAGTCCGATTGACACAACCAAGGCCGTCAACTTACTTGTTGGCGAACAGCGAGGGGCAGAAACGTGGAACTCCAAGGCAAAGTGGCAGTCGTTACCGGTGCCGCATCAGGAATTGGTCTCGCCGCTGCAGAACGGTTCGTTGCTGAGGGCATGTCTGTCGTGATGGCCGATATCGAGGCTCCGCTTCTCAAGGAAAAGGTTGCGCGCTTGCAAGCCGATGGAGCGGCAGTCGCTGCCTTTGTTCTCGATGTTTCAGATGCAGCGCAGGTCGCAGCCCTGCGCGATTTCGCAGTCGAGAGTTACGGCGCTGTGCATCTACTCTTCAACAATGCCGGAGTCGGCGGAACCGGCAAGCCGACGTGGAAGACAACGCCTGCTGCATGGGAGTGGGTGATCGGTGTCGATCTGCTCGGTGTCGCATACGGCGTCGAGGCATTCACCTCTCTAATGGTCGAACAAGGTGAAGGTCATATCGTCAATACGGCCTCCGAAGCCGGACTTTGTGCAACCCCGATGCTCGGCGCGTATCACGCAGCCAAATACGGAGTCGTTGGTTTGTCGGAAACGTTGGTCATGGAACTCGCCGGAACTGGAGTTGGCGTGTCATGCCTTTGCCCAGAACTTGTCGACACAAAGATCTTTGAGTCGACCCGCAATGCTCCGGCCCATCTGGGCCTTCCCAAGCCCGATCATGTCCCTATCGAAATGCTTGAATCGTTCATGAAGTCGAAGGCAATTGATCCTGCTGTCGTTGCTGGCAATGTTGTCGACGCTGTGCGCTCGAATTCGTTCTGGATTCTCACCCACGAGGTATCCCATGTCCGGGCGCAGCACCGCAACGAGTCGCAACAGCGCGGCGATACGCCGTCGATGCTGCCATTGAACGGAGCCAAGTGATGTCATTGAACGCGAACTTTGGTGGCCAGATTGGTCGCACTCACGCTGAATCGACTCCGTGGTGGCCGCCGGCCAAACACCCTGGTGACGAAGCTCCCAACGTTGTCGTCGTGCTTTTCGATGATCTCGGTTTCTCGCACCTCAATTGCTTTGGCTCCGACATGGTCACGCCGAACATCGACAAGTTGGCCAGCAATGGTCTGCGCTTTTCCAACTTCCATGTGACGCCGCTGTGCTCGCCGACTCGAGCAGCACTGCTGACAGGCCGCAATCACCACACCGTCGGAATGCGCAGTATCGCCAATTTCAACACGGGCTACCCACACATGACTGGTCGCATTTCTGAGAATGCAACCACGATGGGCGAGGTTTTGCGTGAGGTTGGCTACACGACCTTTGCGCTCGGCAAGTGGCATTTATGTCCCATGGACGAAGCTTCCGCTGCCGGCCCGTACGACGCATGGCCGTTGCAACGCGGTTTCGATCGTTTCTACGGATTCCTCGATGGCGAAACCGATCAGTTCGCTCCCGACCTCGTGTACGACAACCATCGAGTCGATCCGGCAGCGACTGCGGCCGAGGGGTACCACCTGAGTGAAGATCTCGTCGACAAAGCGATCGAGTTCATTCACGACACCGTCTCGATTCGACCCGATCGTCCCTTCTTCACCTACCTCGCATTCGGTGCCACTCATGCTCCGCATCAGGCGCCCGAGGAGTACCTCGTTCGCCATCGCGGCAAGTACGACGAAGGCTGGGATGTTGCGCGCGAGCGCTGGTTCGCCAAGCAACTCGAACTCGGTCTCATCCCGTCCGATACCCAACTCGCACCGCGCAACCCGGGTGTCGAACCTTGGGACTCCCTCCCTGAGAACCAGAAGAAACTTGCACTTGCATTGCAAGAAGCATTCGGTGCGTTCCTTGAACACACCGACGCACAAATTGGCCGCTTGGTCGATGAACTCGATGCGCTCGGGAAGTTAGACAACACCGTCATCGTGGTGATGGCCGACAACGGAGCAAGTCAAGAAGGCGGGCCGTTCGGCGTTCTGCACGAGATGAAGTTCTTCAACTTCATGATCGAAACTCCCGACGAAGCCGTCGATCGCATCCCAGAAATCGGTGGCCCCGATTCGCATGCGAACTATCCGTGGGGCTGGGCGCAAGCAGGAAATACGCCGTTTCGGTGGTACAAGCAAAACACTCACGAAGGTGGGGTGCATGTTCCGTTTGTGATGCATTGGCCCGCGGGGATCACTGATGGCGGCGCAATTCGCGACCAATTCCATTACGTCACCGATGTTGCGCCAACCATTTACGACATCATCGGCGTCGAGGCGCCTGCGGTGTACCGCGGTGTTGAGCAGTTCCCGATTGCCGGCGAGTCGATGACCTATTCCTTCGCGAATACCGACGCGCCAACGAACCACGATGTCCAGTACTTCGAAATGTTCGGCCATCGTGCGATGTACGACGCCGGTTGGAAAGCCGTCACGCGTCATACTCCCGGCGTTTCGTTCGATGACGACGTGTGGGAGCTCTACAACCTCAACGTCGATCCTTCTGAGTGCAACGACTTGGCTGCGGTTGAGCCCGAACGTCTTGCCCAGATGATCGAACAGTGGTGGGCCGAGGCCGAAGCCTATGGAGTGCTTCCTCTCGACGATCGCGGGGTCGAACTGTTTGGTGCGCGTTTTGGAGAACATTCGCCCCATCGCCCCGACCGTCGCTATTCCTATTACCCACCCATGGCGCCACTGCCCTCGCAGAGTTCTGCTTCGTTGGGGGGTCGCAGCTGGATGCTCAACGCGACGATCGAGCGTGAAGCCGGCGAAGGTGGCGTGTTGTACGCACTCGGCAACGGCAATAGCGGTCTCACCGTCTTCGTTCAGAACGATCGCCTCGTCTTCGATTACAACGTCTTTGGCGACCACTTCGAAGTCGAATCAGACCGCGAGGTGCCAGTTGGGGCTTCGGTAGTCGGTGTTCGATTCGAACGCACAGGGAAGGGCGGTCATGCGTCAGTTGTGATCGATGGGGCCGAGTGCGGCACCATTGAGTTCCCCTTTGTGATGCGTGTGATTTCGAGTATGGGCTCAAGCATCGGTTTCGACCATGGTTTGCCAGTAAGCCGTCGCTATTCCGACGCGTTCGCGTTTGAGGGAACCCTTCACCGCGTCGATATCGAACTCGCAAAGGCTCGCAAACCTGAATCTGCTGATGAAGCAGCGGCATCTCAACGTGCTGGTATGGCCCGTCAGTGAGTGAAGTGTCTCCAAGTTCCGGTTACTGGCCAAGTGCTTGGCCAGCAGAAGATGCGGGACCACTTCGCCAGCAGGTTGCTGCGGGCGCATTCGCTGGAGTTGAGACTGCCGATCCTCATGTTGTCTCGCGCGATGCCCACGGCGCCACGATGGTGGTTCGCCGCGACCTAGGCGAAGTGTTTCTGCACGGCCACAGTGTGGGCGGCGAGAGTTCCGTTCAGACAAGTTGGGTAGAACGCATTGATCCCACCACGTTGGAAACGCTGAGCCGAGTTGACGAATTGCCGGGTGGTTCGGCGTGGCCGGGTGGCATTGCTGCGCATGCCGATGGTTCGCTCATCGTTGTCTTTGGGAACCACGCCCACCGACTGAACACGAACCTCGAGGTTGAGGTTTCGGTGGAACTGCCGCGGGACCGTCCGTACAACTCCTTTGTTGTTCTTCCCGACGGCCATATCGTCACCAAAGATTTCGGCGGGCGTCTTCCGGGCGCTGATGCATCGTTCGTGGCGGAGAACTGCGAGGTTTTGGTTCTTTCCCCGACGACTCTTGAAATTGTTTCCCGCGTCCAACTCGTAGAGCCCTCAATCGCTCGTCTGTCGGCCGACGGCAACACGGTCTACGTCGTAGGTGATCATTCGCTGTTTCGGGTTGAGTGGAATGGCACTTCGCTTGAACTCGATACAACCTTCACGCCTCGGTATCGCACCATCGAAGGACAGACCTACGGATGGGATGCGGTGATCGCTCTTGGCGCCGCGTGGTTTCTTGATAATGGCGGCGGCAGTGAGAACTATGTCGGAACGTTCCGGGGTCAAGGAATCTCGCCGGCTCCGTTGCACTTAGTTCGCGTCGATCTCGCTACTGGCGAGGTATCACTCACAGAGGTCTGTGGTCTACCTAATGGAATGGTCGCTAACCCGCCGTTGATCGATGAGCGCCGGATGATCGCGGTTGGCTTTGACAGCGCCAACGGAGTGCTCGCTGCATTCGATATCGATCCCGATGGAGCAACCTCGCCTCGCTGGAGCGTTGAACAGAACCACGGATCGCACATGATCCTCGATCCTGTATCGGGTTACTTTCTATCCGCTCATCACGACAACGAACGTTGGATGGAACAGTTTGTGGTGCGTGACATTGTCAGCGGGGCAGAAGCGGTGCGACTTGATTCAGGAAGTCCGCTGCAATCAGTGGTGTTCCCTGCGGTTGGCGAATCGCGCACGGTGTTCGCCTGTTCGTTCTCGACGGTGAGCGCGCTTAGTTGGTGATATCGCTGGCGGTATGAGTTCCACCGGTGAACTGATCGAGCCCATCAGCAAGTGGACGCAATTCATCGCAACGTGTTTTGCTTGGCCGCGCATCGCAATAGCCGAGAATGCGCATACCGGTGAAGTGGTGCACTCCCATCGGGTCGAGTGGGCTCTTGCCATAAACGGGGCCCATGTAAAACGGTCCCGGCGGGGGAGGCAGTTCACTCGTACGTAAGCCGACGATTTCTGTCGTCGAAGGAATCCACCACAAATGCCACGCGGCATCTGGGTCATCGGTTGAACGCCACCCTCGACCGAGATCGATTTCATTGTCGGCTCCGCGCATGCGCACGAAGTGCCCCGGGGTGGCGAGGTCGGTTCTCGGTGCCGGCGGTTTCCATCCGCTGATGGAGAGTCCGTAGAACCCGAGAACGACGAAGGTTGCGAGTGCGAGGACGCCGAGGAAGATCCAGGTGGACACCTTGGCGAGACTAGGCGGGAACGACCTCGACGGGGATGCCGTTGACCGCTTGGTTGCCGGACAACTTGTCGACGAAATGACCAGGGGAGAGCAGATTCGAGTTCACACCCGAGTGTTCTCGCGCAACTGAAAGCCGAGTACCAGCTTTGTCATGGCCCCAACCGTGAGGAAGCGACACCACGCCGCGCATCATTTCGTCGCTGACTTCGACGGGAACTTCGATAGAACCAGCTTCGCTCGTGACGCGAGCATTTGATCCATCGGTAAGTCCGAGTGTCGAGGCATCGTCAGGATGGACGATGAGCGTGCAACGGTTTCCGGCCTTCACAAGCACCTTGATGTTATGCATCCATGTGTTCTTGGACTTGATGTTGCGGCGGCTCACGAGCACATAGGCATCGGGATCGCGATCGAGTGCTTTCTTCAATCGAGGGAGATCGCTGAGGATGTATTCCGGAGCGAGTTCGATCTTGCCGGACGGCGTGCCGATGACTTCGGCGGCACGATTCGGAACCATCGGGCCGAGGTCAATGCCGTGTTCGGCATCTTTCACCTTCTGCAGATTGAGGCCTTCAGGGTTTTCGCCGTAGCCGTCGCCCCAAGGACCCATGCGCAATTGCAGATCGATCATTCGCTCGGGACCGCCGTGGTCATAGAGCGGCAACGTGGTTTCGGGATCGCGCCCATACATGTGACACAGGGTGGTGAACCATCCGTCGTCGAGAGCTTCAAAGTTGAAGTCGGCGTCTTTTTGTCCGGTACACAACCACCCGAGGCGAGCGAGAATTTCCCATTCGGGAACGTAACCCTCTGGCGTATCGAACAACTGGTCGCTCCACTTCGACGCGTTACCGATTGACCAGGCCCACATGAGTTCGTCAAAGTGCGGTGATTCAAGCGGTGACGGTCCCGGAAGCAACACGTGAGCGAAACGAGTGGTTTCGTTCATGTAGCAATCGATGGCGATCATGCAATCGAGGAGCGGTAACGCATCTTCAAGATTCTGGGAATCGGGCACCGAGAGCGCTGGGTTGGCGGCGATGTTGATGAGTGCCTTGATCTGTCCCTTGCCTGGAGTGGCAATTTCTTCGGCCAAACACGAACACGGAACCTGTCCGAGGATTTCGGGTGCGCCGCGCACGCGACTGTGCCAGCGTCCGAATTCGGGTTCGCCCATGATCTTGGTGTCAGGGACCCAAGTGATGGGTTTTGCGGCGGGCTTTCCGAACAACATGCCGCCCAACTTGTCGAACTGTCCGGCGATGATGTTGACGACGTCAACCAGCCACGAAGCAAGCGTGCCGAACTCTTGATTACACAGACCAATGCGGCCGTAGAGTCCGCCTCGTTCAGCATTGGCGAGGTTACGAGCGATACGACGAATGGTGTCGGCGGGAATCCGGCAGAACTCAGCGACGCGCTCGGGAGTGAAATCGACGCACGCTTCGCGAACCTGCTCGACTCCTTCGACCAAGCCTTCGACGTTTCCGAGTGTGAACAATCCTTCGGCGAAGATCACGTTGCACATGGAGAGAAGAAATGCTGCGTCGGTGCCGGGAACGATGGGAAGCCATTCGGTTGCGTGGTCGGCAGTAATGGTTCGACGGGGGTCGATAACAATCACCTGGCCGCCACGAGCTTTGATGCCGTCGATCTGCGCGAGTTGATCGGGGCTGGCGAGCAGTGAGCCGCCGGATGCCTGTGGGTTGCCACCCATGATCACCCAGTAGTCGGTGTGGGCAATATCGACAGTGGGGATCTTCCACATGTTTCCGTACATCAATACTGACGACACATTCTTTGGCCACTGATCGACAGTGCCAGCGGAATAAATCATGGGGAAGTTGGCCTGGCCCATGAGCAGTGCGCCATAACGGCTGATGCTGAATGAATGGCCGGCGGGGTTGCCGATAAACGCCGTCATTGCTTCGATGCCGTGTTCGTTGAGAACGCCGTGAAGGAGTTCCTCGCACTTGGCGAACGCTTCGTCCCAAGATACTTCTCGCCAGGTTTCACCATCGCGGATCATGGGCACGCGAATGCGATCGGGGTCTTCGTGCAATCGACCGAGTGTGGTGCCCTTGGGGCAGATGAATCCCTTTGACCACACATCGTCATGATCGGGACGGATGACCTTGACGTGGTCGTCCTCATCGAGGTGCACCTCGAGACCACACATGCATTCACACAGTGGGCACTGGCGCAGATGCACCCGGGTGCCATCGGGTTCAACTCGGTGCTGACGACCGATGACGTTTTGGCGTGTTGTCGGTGTGGCGACGGGAACTTCCATGGTGCGACCCCCCGGTGCGTCGGAACGATCAGAGCGTAGACCGAGGGACTGTCTCACCCCATCGGCAGGCTGTGTGCATGAACCCGACTTCCCCTTCCTTCACCATCGATTGCGATACTTGCGTCATGCAGCACACCGATGCCTGCGGCGACTGTGTCGTGTCGTTTATCTGCTCCCGAGAACCAGGCGATGCCATCGTGGTCGATCTGAGCGAATACCGGGCCCTCGAAATGCTGGCCGAATCAGGGCTGGTTCCCGAGCTTCGTCATCGGGATCGCTCGGGCGACTCAGGTGATCGTCACCGCCACATGAGCTGATCGCTTCGGTTGTCAGATTGGGTATGACAATGGGTGTGACAATGGAGGGGTGAACGCTTCGGCCCTCATCGACCAACTCAATGGTGCGGCCGCCGCCGCTGGTCTTGTGGCATTGGGTATCGCTGCGGTCGAACCATTCGAAGACACCCGTGAGGCGCTCGAGTCTCGTAAGGCCGCTGGCCTTCATGGAGGCATGGCGTTTACCTACCGTGATCCGCAGCGCTCCACCGATCCCGCCCGCATCCTCGATGGGGCTCGGTCTCTGGTGGTCGGCGCATTGCCGTACGCCGCGGGTTCAGTGGGTGAGCCGCAGTTCAATGGGCCGGCGGGTCGCGTCGCTCGTTATGCCGTGAGCGACCACTACACAGCGTTACGTTCGGCGCTCGAAGCCGTGGCTCAAAAACTCGAAGCGGCTGGCTACCGCGCACGCGTAGTGCTTGATGACAATGCGCTTGTTGATCGAGCAGCAGCCCAGCGCGCTGGCCTCGGCTGGTTTGGGCATAACGCCAATCTGCTCGTGCCTGGTTACGGCAGTTGGGTCGTGCTTGGTTCGATTGTTACTGACGCTGTGTTGACCCCATCGCAAGTTGTGCCTGACGGATGCGGACCATGTCGCCGTTGTCTCGATGGTTGTCCGACCAAAGCGATCATCGCCCCGGGTGTTGTCGATGCACGCCGATGCCTTGCCTGGTTGGTGCAAGCCGAAGGCTCCTTCCCGATCGAATTCCGCCAAGCTCTCGGCGACCGGGTGTATGGCTGCGATGAATGTCAGGAAGTTTGTCCACCCGCTCGGCGCAGCCCTCAAGCGAGTCAGAACGTTGAGACCGATACAGCGTGGGTTGAGTTGTTGTGGATGTTGAACGCAACCGACGAAGAACTGATCACAAAACTCGGGCGCTGGTATATCCCGCGTCGCGATCCTCGGCACCTTCGCCGCAACGCGTTACTTGCTCTTGGCAATAGTGCGGACCCCGCCGATGCCGAGGTCCGCTCGGTCGTGCATCGTTTTGTTTCCAGCGAAGACGAAATGCTGAGCGAGCATGCGCAGTGGGCGCATGAACGGCTCGAGGGTCGGACACAGGTAACGATGTGAAGCACCTGCTCGTAACGAATGACTTTCCGCCGAAGGTGGGCGGCATTCAGAATTATTTGTGGGAGATATGGCGACGACTTCCACCAGACTCAACTGCGGTGTTGACCACACCGCATAGCGGGGCTGATGCATTTGATGCACAGCAACCGATTCGCATCGAACGAGACCGCGCAAAAGTACTGCTGCCGACACGAGCGCTCGCTCGTCGAATCAATGCACTTGCCGCCGAACTCAATGCCGACCTTGTTCTGCTCGATCCAGCGGTTCCGTTGGGGATTCTTGGGAAATGGCTTGAGCGGCCCTATGGCGTGGTGGTTCATGGAGCCGAAGTAACGGTCCCTGGTCGTATTCCGCTTGCGAGTTCGGTATTGCGGCGCGTGCTTTGTAATGCTCATGTCGTTGTTGCTGCTGGTGGTTACCCCGCGGCCGAAGCGCATCGTTGTGCAGGGATCGAGTTGCCAACAATTGTTGTGCCACCGGGGGTCGCGACAGATCGCTTTGTGCCGATCGACGCGATGGCAAAGCGCAAGGCTCGCCAACGTCTCGGTTTCGATACCGACGCTCCGTTAGTCGTTGGACTGAGTCGATTAGTCCCTCGGAAAGGTTTCGACGTTCTTATCGATGCAGCAGCGGTGGTGGCCAAGCGTCGACCCACCTTGCAAATAGCAATTGCCGGCTCAGGTCGAGATCGGTCACGCCTTGAGCGAAGAGCCCGCCGAGCAGGGAGCCCGGTGCGCTTCTTGGGTCGAATCGACGACACCGAGAGCGCTGAGTTGCTTGCGTCGGCCGATGTGTTCGCCATGCTGTGTCGCGATCGTTGGGCGGGTCTGGAACAAGAAGGATTCGGCATCGTGTTTCTCGAGGCATCGGCATGCTCGGTGCCGGTCATCGCTGGTCGAAGCGGTGGTTCAGCCGAAGCAGTGGTCGACGAAACGACCGGTATCGTCATTGATCGACCGAAGAACGTGACTGAAGTGGCAGCAGCAATCGAACGACTCCTCGATGATCCTGAGCTTGCACAACGTTTGGGTCGTGCTGGTCGAGTGCGAGCGGAACACGAGTTCACCTACGACCGTTTAGCCGCGTTCTTGCACAACGAACTCCAACAACTAGGCCCACAGAAATGACGACAGGTATGACGCCCCCATCGCCAGCACCCGACACGCAAGGAATGGCCGCTCCTGCTGGTCGCGGAATCCTGAGCACCACCGTTGTCGGCACGGCGCTCTTCACAATCATTGGGCTCGGCGCCGCTGTTTGGCAAGACTCGCTTACTCCGTTCTACGTGGCGATTTCGTTGCTCGAGTTCTTTGTGGGAGTAGCCGTGTTCGCGTTGGCATTTCTCCGAGCAGTTGATCGGAGCCGAACCGAATCAATCGGAATCGGCGGGCTCTTCTTTGCTTCAGGGTCGGCACCAAAACGCGTCCAGGCGATTCTCATGATTTCGCTAACGGTGCAGGTGGGGGTTTCGGTTCTGGTGGCATCGCTGCACCTCTATACCGCCCTGGCCTTTGGGGTACTTGCCCCGATGTGGGCGTTGGGCTTCACCGGCCTGTGGGTGGCGGCCTACGGCCGGTTCCCCGAGCGAGCACCCGAGCCCACGATGGCCGCTCGTCGAGACGCAGCGCGACGAGTTCATAAACAAGCCGCGCCGAAAAAGTCTGCAGACGACGCGGAGTAGCCGCGGAGTAGGGTGAGGTCATGTCCGAAAAGGCCAAAGAACAGATCCGGATCGATGCTTCGGTCGAGCGTTGCTTTGCAACATTGGTTGATTTCGCCTCGTATCCGGAATGGGCGGGCGACCTCAAAGAGGTCACTGTTGTAGAGACCGACGCCGACAACCGTGCCGTTGTTGTTGAATATCGCGCTGCTGCTATGGGTCGCAGCACGACCTACCAACTTCGCTACGACTATTCCGCCGCTCCTGACCGACTCGGGTGGGAACTGGTTGAGGGCGATCTTCCCCGGGAACTCGATGGTGCGTATGTACTCACGGCCGCCGATGGCGAAGCAGCCACCGATGTTGTCTATGAATTAGCAATCGACTTGGTCTACCCGATCCCAGGCTTCGTAAAGCGTCGCGCCGAGGGCCGCATCATCAAAACGGCATTGAGCGAACTGAAGGCACGGGTCGAAGGTTCGCCCCGCCCAAGCGACGACGACTGAGCACCTCGGTCCATGGCGCCTGACGAAGACGCGATGCGGGCCGCGGCTCGTGAACTCATAGCTGCGGGGCGCTCATTTCTCGATGCTGCAGAAGCGCTTCTTGATGATCCTGCTGCCACCGAGCGAGTTGTGGCGATGATGTCAGTTGTCTCGCAGCAGGTGCAGCGAGTCGTGAGTGATGCAGCCGATGACCTCGCAAAACGGGCATCGAAGGCGCGCAAAAATACCTGAGCAGGCCTTCGGCTCGGGGCCTACGCTCGTTGTTGTAGTGCTGACAATCGAGGAGGCTCCATGACCGTGATCACCGAAGCATCGATCAAGGAATTGGCAGGGTTCAAGAGCTCGGATGCACCAGTTCTGAGTTGTTATCTCGATGTCGATGGCCGCAAACATGTTCGACCGAAGGAGTACCTTCTCGAACTTGAGTCACTCAAGAAAAAACTGTTGGTCACACACAAAGATCAAGACTTCAGCGCCGACTTTGCGCTCATGTCAGAGCATGTTCGAACGCAGCTTGATCGGCACGGAGTCCGTGGAATCGCGATGTTTTCCTGCGCGGCAAAAAACTATTGGAAGGTGATTGCGCTTCCTGTTCCTGTAGCGAATCGCCTGTCGGCGAATCAATCCCCGGTCGTTGGGCCGCTTGAAGCAATCGTTCACGAACTCGAACCACTTGGCGTTCTTCTCGTTGATCGCCAACGTGCCCGCATGTTTATTTTTCAGTTCGGCGAGGTCGTCGAACGAACCGAACTTTTCGAGCCACTTCCGCGGGAGTACGACCGTCGCGATGACGCCAGTCGAGGCTCTCGCGAACGCGAACAACATCACATTGACGAGTTGGCCCAGCAACATTTTCGACACTCAGCCGAGGTCGTCTTTCGCCTCTTTCAGGAAAAAGGTTTCGGGCACTTGAGTATTGGTGCCACTGACGATGTGCATGCTGCGCTCGAGCACCACTTGCATCCGTATCTTCGCGAACGTTTGGCCCCACGCATTCATGTTCCTGTCGCTGCCAGCGAGACCGACATAGCGAAGGCTGTGTTCGAGATCGAGCACCTGGTGGAGATCGAGCGCGAGCAGTCAATGGTCTCGAAATTGCGCGACGCACTGGGCGCCGGTTCAAAGGCCGTGGCCGGACTCGGGGCAGTTCTTGATCGGCTCAACGAGCGGAGGGTGGCAACGCTTCTCATCTCAAACGGATTTGAGCAGTCGGGATGGAGCTGTGCGTGTGGAGCATTGGCGGTGAAAGGCCCGAAGTGCCCCGTCGACGGCCAAGAAATGAGTCGGGTCGACGACGTTGTGAGCGATGCGGTTGATGTGGCCCTGCTCGAAGGGGCTCAGATTGTGACTTGTGAAGGCAACGCCGACCTCGATGTCCATGGACGCATCGGGGCACTTCTTCGCTATTGAACGTGGAAGATTCTCCGAAGGTCGCTTTTTGAGGCACCGGATGGGCTAATCATTCACCTGTGAGTGAACGGCTGGTTGGAATCGACGTCGGTGGCACGAAGATGCTTGCAGTGGCGATTGATCGCTCGCGCCCCTCAGAGGTCCTTGCGATCCAGTCACGGCCAACTCCTTCAACAGCGAAGGCAGTGGTTGAGGCCGTAAGTGATCTCGCACGCGAGATGGAACTCGAGGGCCATCTCGGAGTCGGACTTGCCGGTCTTGTTGCCGATGGTGAGGTGCTCCGGTCGGCTCCAAATCTGCAATGCATGATCGACGTTCCGGTGCGAACGTTGCTCGTTGAAGACCTTTGTTGCTCGGTGGTTATCGACAACGATGCGACATGTGCACTTTTGGCCGAAATGACTGTCGGCGTTGCGCGTGGCGTCGATGACGTTGTTCTCGTGACGCTCGGAACTGGAATTGGTGGGGGAGTAGCGATCGATGGATCAGTACGGCGAGGTGCACACGGATTCGCCGGTGAACCGGGCCACATGTGTCTCAACCCAACTGGTCCACGTTGCGTGTGTGGGCGAAATGGTTGTTGGGAACGTTATGCATCTGGCACCGGCGTGGTGTGGCTGGCACAACAGCGCGGAGTGAACATCGATCACAACGGTCAGGCGATCACTGCCGAGGCGCTTGCCACTATGGCCCGCGCCGGCGATGCCGATTCACTTGCCATCTGGGGGAAGTTTGCCGATTGGCTTGCTCTCGGTCTGGCCAATCTGGCCGATGTCCTCGACCCCGAACTCTTTGTGATCGGCGGCGGACTCGTCGATGTCAGCGATCTCTACATTGACCGCACCCGTGAACGATTTGTCGAGAGGGTCCTAGGCGGGCGGGCACGAGCGCGAACTCGTATAGAGCCAGCGCTCTCAGGGTCGTCGGCGGGTGCGATTGGCGCCGCGCTGCTCAACTAACCTCGCCGGCATGGAGTTCCGCCGAATCAATGCACTGCCACCGTATGTCTTCACAATCATCGACTCTCTGAAGGTTGAAGCACGTCGGGCAGGCCACGATGTTATTGATCTTGGTTTCGGCAACCCAGACCTCCCGTCGCCCGACATTGCTGTTGAGAAGTTGTCCGAAGCAGCGCACAACTCGCGCAATCATCGGTATTCCTCGAGCCGAGGTATTCCGAAACTCCGTGAAGCAATCGCTGGCTATTACCAGTATCGGTTTGGGGTAACGCTCGATCCCGAAACTGAAGTGATCAGCACCATCGGCGCCAAAGAGGGTTTCTCGCATCTGATGTGGACGCTGCTCCAGCCGGGCGACGCTGCACTCGTACCTTCGCCTTCGTATCCGATTCACATCTACGGTCCACTTTTCGCTGGCGCCGATATTCGTGAAGTGCCGCTCGGTACCGGCCAAGACTTCTTCGACAATCTGCGCGAACAATGGGAGTACTCGTGGCCCAAGCCGCGGGTCATCGTGATGTCATTCCCTCATAACCCGACAACAACCTGTGTCGATCTTGATTTCATGCAAAAGGTTGTTGACTTTGCTCGTGAACACGACGTCGTAGTTGTCCACGACAACGCCTACGCCGACATCGGTTTCGATGGCTACCGTCCTCCCTCGATACTCCAGGCTGAGGGAGCCAAAGAAGTCGCGGTCGAGTTGTACTCAATGACAAAGTCATTTTCCATGGCCGGTTGGCGCGTGGCATTCATGCTGGGTCGCGCCGATGTCGTTGCCGCTCTCGCGAAGTTCAAGAGCTACCTCGACTACGGCACGTTTCAGCCCATTCAGATCGCCGCAACGGTCACACTGAACGAAGCGGCCGATTTCCCCACCGAAGTCAATGCGGTCTACCAAAAGCGTCGTGACCAGTTGTGCGACGGGCTGAAGCGCATTGGTTGGGATATCGAACCGCCGAAGGGCACGATGTTTGTGTGGGCTCCGATTCCTGAGCAGTACAGCGATATGAAGTCCATCGAATTCGCGTCCTTCTTAGTTAAAGAAGCGAATGTCGCCGTGTCGCCTGGCGTCGGGTTCGGTCGCGGTGGCGAAGGCTTTGTGCGGTTTGCGCTCATCGAGAACGAGCAGCGCACGCAACAAGCTGTCCGCAATCTCCGTGGGGCGCTCACTCGCCTCGAGAGTTAACTCACCGAGCGTTTACTCCCTCGGGGGTTGCAGTTCTTGCTGATGTCGCCATTGCGAAACACGGCGTTCATCCTCGATTCGTAGGTTGTCCTCATGTCTCAGACCTACATCCTTCGAGTGTGGATGCCCGATCGGCCCGGTGCGCTTGGTGCACTCGCGAGTCGCATTGGTACGGTGGGCGGCGACGTTACGGGGATCGACATTCTTGAGCGCGGGGCTGGACGAGCGATCGATGAACTCGTCATCGAATTAGCCAACGGTGCACTCGTTGAGTCACTCATTGCCGAGATCCATCAGGTTGACGGTGTCGATATCGAAAGCATTCGTCCCGCTGCCGAAGCGTTTCACGATCCTCGGGTCGATGCGCTTGAAACTGCGGCACTTTTAGTTGGCGCGCCAACTCCGTCGACCGCGCTCGACGAATTATGTATCCACGGCGTTCGAACCGTTGGCGCACATTGGGGAGTTATTCTCGAACTCTCAAGCGGCTCCATAACTTCGGAAGTCGGTGAGTGTCCGCCGGCTGCGTGGATCGCAGCATTTGTCGCCGGGAGTCAGTCCTCGGCTCGCGTCTCCGATGGAGATACGGGTCCCTCTGACATGGTGTGGGCTCCGTTGCCTGCGGCGGGACGCGCGCTCGTGATGGGTCGGAACGGAGAATCGTTCCGGGCTCGTGAACGGAGGCAGGCGGCCGCACTGGCCCGGATCGTCGACACAAGGTTTCGAGAATTGATGAACTTGTCACGTCAGCGCCACCCTTCAGTGAATAATTGACGTCTTAGCTCTCGGGCGTGAGTTTCGCCCAGCCTCGCGACCGTTCGACTCCTCGCAACCATTGTTGGTGTGCGGCATCGACGTGTGAACGGTCAGCACACGGCTCTATGGCGACATCAATTGACCAGTTCTCGCTGACGTTCGCAATCGAGTTCCAAACTCCTTCAGCAAGTCCGGCGAGATACGCGGCACCGAGGGCAGTGATGTCCTGAACGACGGGACGATGCACGGGTACGCCTAACTGGTCGGCTTGCAATTGAAGGACGAAATCGCTGGCCGCTCCGCCATCGGCTCGAAGTGCCGTAAGCGTAAGGCCTCCTGCTGTTGTCATTGCCTCGACAACGTCTCGGGTCTGTAGTGCAATCGATTCGAGCATGGCGCGCGCGAGATGTGCAGCCGTTGTGCCCCGAGTGATTCCGAGGATGGTTCCCCGAGCGTAAGGATCCCACCAGGGGCTTCCGAGGCCGGTGAACGCGGGAACAATGACAACCCCGTCGCTGCTTTCGACTGACGATGCCAGCGCCGTGACATCACCTGAGTTTTCGATAACCTGCAAACCGTCGCGCAGCCATTGGACACCCGAACCGGTAACAAAGATCGCGCCTTCATAGGCATAGGTAAGTTGCGGCGTGCCCGTTGCGTCGGGCAGCGACCACGCAACGGTGGTGAGGAGTCCGTCGACTGGCTTAGGGCATGTCGTTCCCATGTTCATGAGAACAAAACTTCCGGTGCCATAGGTGTTCTTGGCCATTCCTGGTTCGAAACAGGCTTGTCCAAATAAGGCGGCCTGCTGGTCACCGGCGATACCGCTTATGGGAATTCCCACGCCGAGAGGACATGACTCGGAAGTGAGTGCAACTTGGCCGCTTGAGGGAACGACTTCGGGGAGAACATGCATCGGTACACCAAAAAGGGCGCACAGTTCTTCAGACCACTGACCGCTTCGAATGTCGAACAGCATGGTTCTGCTGGCGTTGGTGGCATCGGTGATGTGAGTCGAACCATTGGTGAGTTTCCACACCAACCATGAATCGATTGTTCCGAGTGCGACGGAATGATCAGGAGTGACGGCACCTTCAGTAAAAATCCATCGGGCCTTTGTGGCGGAAAAATATGGATCGAGTACGAGGCCAGTGGTCGATCGCACCAGTGGCAGCACGCCGTCGGATTCCAGTTGTACGCAAAAATCCGATGTGCGACGGTCCTGCCACACGATAGAGCGGTGAAGGGGGCGACCGGTTGTGCGATCCCACACCACGACAGTTTCTCGCTGGTTTGTAATGCCGATGGCCGCGACGGTTTGACCGAGGGCCCAAAGCGCGAGGCCGAGCTCACTGAGCACGGCGTGAATGGCCGACCATATTTCTTCAGCGTCGTGTTCTACCCAACCGGGTTGGGGGAAGTACTGGTTGAATTCTTGATACGCCGAGGTGAGCGGCACTCCGCTGGGGTCGAAGGCAATCGCCCGGACTCCTGTGGTCCCGGCGTCGATGGCGACGACAACGCTCATGAGGGTGTCAGTTCGGGGCAGACTGCGGTCATGAGCATTGATTTCAGTCTGTCACCCGAACTCGAAGCGATCCGAGAGAAGGTCCGAACCTTTATCTCCGAGATTGTTACCCCGACCGAACAGCGCCTTGAAGCCTCAGGAATCGCAGAGACGGATCGGCGCGCATATGTCGCTGAACTAATTGAGCTACGGCGCCAAGCGCAGGAACTAGGGCTCTGGCTCCCACACATGCCGGTTGAATGGGGCGGCATGGGCTTGGGTCATGTCCAGCTTGCCATGGTGCAGGCGGAGGCGGCTCGCACGCGGCTCGGCCCGTGGGTACTCAATTGTCAGGCGCCCGATGAAGGCAACATGCATACGTTGCTGCATTGGGGAACCGATGAGCAGAAAGAAAAGTATCTACGCCCGCTTTGTGAAGGACGTGTGTGGTCCTGCTTCGCGATGACAGAACCTGAAGTTGCCGGTTCTGATCCCACTCTCATTCGTACACACGCTGAACAAGACGGAGAGGAATGGGTGATCAATGGTCATAAGTGGTTTATCTCGAACGCCCATCGCGCGAGCTTCGCGATTCTCGTTGCGCGAACTGAAGACGATCCTGATCTTCCGCAGGCTGCCAATACGGCGTTCATCGTTGATATTCCGTCTGGAGGTTGGACCGAAGTGCGTCAGATCGAAACGATGCACGGCGCGACTGGCCATTCAGAGATTCTGATCGAGGATCTTCGCGTTGCTGATTCGCAGATGTTGGGAGGACGGGGCCAAGGCCATCGTCTCGGTCAGTATCGCCTTGGCCCGGCACGCCTTGCTCATTGCATGCGCTGGATCGCTCAAGCTGAGGTCGCTCTCGACATGATGGTGGCGCGTTCCCTCAACCGCTACTCCCACGGTTCGATTCTTGCGGAGAAGCAAGGTATCCAGTGGCTGATCGCCGATTCAGCGATGGAGTTGTATCAGTGCAAACTCATGGTGCTGCACGCTGCATACAAGATCGATCGCGGCGATGACTTCACCGCCGAGGTATCGATGGCGAAGCACTTCGTTGCGAATTCACTCAATCGGATTATCGATCGAGCAATTCAGGTACATGGAGCGCTTGGCTACTCGACTGATACGCCTCTCGCACACATGTATCAGCAAGCTCGCTGGGCGCGATTTGCTGATGGTGCCGATGAAATCCACCAGATGCGAATTGCGCAGCGGACAATTGCGGCCTGGCGTGATCATGGAAGTACTCGCACAGCGACTGGCGATCTTCCGATCTAATCCGAACCTCCGACTTAAGGGGCGGACGCGACAGTTGTGGTTGTCTGTTCCTGATTCAGCGGTTGCGGTTGATCTTCCGTGGGGATGCCGCACGACAGCGCAATTGCTGAAACGCCCGCAAGGATTGCGGTTGAGGCGAAAAGTCGGCGGATTCTTTTGGTCATAGCTCGGCATCCCCATTCTCGTCAGGAGGTGGCGGGTCAACGAGTGGAAGTTCGACAATGAAACGAGCACCGTGGTCGCCGTCACGTCGATCCTCTACCCATACGCGCCCGCCGTGGAGGCGCACGTGTTCGTCGATCAGAGCGAGGCCGAGCCCAACGCCAGTGTCGTTGGAGCGGTTGCCGCCCTCACTCCCACGAGAGAATCGATCGAAGACGATGTCGCGTTCATCTTCAGGTACGCCGTTGCCGTGGTCTTCAATGCTGATGTGAATTCGGTTATCGGTGCGCTCGATGGTGACGGATGTCGCTCCACCGGCATGGCGGTCGGCATTGTCAAGGAGGTTGGCGATCACCCGGCCGAACCTTCGTTTATCAACGCGAACGATGAGATCTTCAGTATCAACATCGTGGATGACGGGGACACCGCCACCGCCGAGAATGCTCACCGATTGGTAGACAAGTTCGACAACGAGAACTTCCTCGAGGTGGAGGGTGATCGCCCCGACGTCGAAGCGAGAAATCTCAAGAAGGTCTTCGACGAGCTGTTGCAGACGATCGATGTCAGCGGATAGCAATTCAAGTGCGGTGCGTGCGCGTTCAGGAAGATCATCTCTGGTGTTTTCAAGTACTTCGATTGATGCTGCAAGCGTCATAAGGGGCGACCGCAACTCGTGGCTAACTTCCGATGCGAATCGCGCATCTCGTTCGATTCGATCTTCAAGTGCCTGGGCCATTTCGTTGAATGGTCGTGAGATCAGGTCGAGGTCGGGGTCGACTCCTTCTGGGAGTCGAGTGTCGAGGCGACCTCCGGCGATTGCTCCCGCTGCCGTTCCCACGTCGAGAAGTGGAGCAAAGACCCGACGGCTGGCCCAGTAGCCAATAAGGGCTCCGGCAGCAGTCGTGAGCACCGATGCGATGAGCAAGGTCATGGCGAGGCCATTGAGCGTGTGTTGAAGATCGGCGAGCGGGACACTTTCGAAATATTGGGCGTCGAGATCAGGAACGGGCACGCCGACAATGAGTTGAGTGGAACCGTTGACCGGCGTTCGCATGCGGGCTGCTTGACCGCCAGCGACCATCACTGTCAGCGACTCGGGGATGGACTGCTGGTCGAACGCAGAACCGTTCGTTGCGTACCAGCGGCCGTCGCTTGAAAGCACGGCATTGGCGGCGTTGGGGCGGGAGAGCGCATTGAGCGAGCGACTTACTGCGGTTGGCGTCGTTGCGGAGGGGAGTTCCACCGCCAGACGGTCCGCATTCGCGAATGCCCGAGTGACGGCAGAATTTTGTCGCTGGTCAATCAGGTTTTGTCGGGTGAGACCGAACGTAATGAAGGCCAATGACGCCGACAGGACGGCGGCGCCGAGAGTAAAGGTGACTGTGAGCCTGGTCCTGAGGCCGAATCGACGGCGCACCGGAGCGATGATTCGTGCCCGACGGCGGCGACGAGTTCGGGTTGTAATCGGTTTGGTCACTGCTGCAGTTTGTAGCCGAGGCCGCGGATCGTCATGACGTGACGCGGGTTTGCCGGATCAACTTCGACCTTCATGCGAAGGCGGCGAACATGGACATCCACCAGGCGTCCATCGCCGAAGTAGCCGTATCCCCAAATTCTTTCGAGGAGAACCTCGCGACTAAACACGCGACCGGGGGCCGATGCGAGTTCGACAAGTAAACGGAATTCGGTTTTTGTCAGGTGCACCTCTGCGTTATCGCGAAGCACGATTCCTTCGTCGGGAATAATTTCAAGGTCACCGAATCGGAGGTGTGTCGGTGCGAGGTCGATTGTGCGCGCCCGTCGAAGCAGAGCGCGAATACGGGCAGAGAGTTCCTTGGGGGCGAACGGCTTCGTGAGGTAATCGTCAGCACCAGCCTCGAGTCCTGCAACAACGTCGTGAGTATCGGCGCGTGCCGTCACCATGACGATGGGTACATCGCTGACGCGTCGAATCGAGCGACAGACGTCGAAGCCATCGATGCCGGGCAACATGATGTCGATAAGTACGACATCACTGGGTTGGCGCGTAAACGCCTGAAGCGCGTCTTCTCCCGTATCGGCCTCTTCGACCTCCCATCCTTCGTCCTCAAGAGCGAGGCGAACGGCGGTGCGGATTCGTTCGTCGTCTTCGACGGTAAGGATGCGGGTTCCCATAGGTCTTCTATTGTCACCGAAAGCGGACTGCCGCGTCAGATTTCGGGCTTGTGGTGGTTTTTGGTACTTACGCGTTGGCAGCGTCGGCGTCGATCAAGAGCGTTCTCAGTCCGTCGAAGAGCGCTGGTGGGGCGGCAAGACAGAAGTCGAATTCGGGGGCACCACCGGAGAGATTTCCAACGATTGCTCCAGCTTCGGTGGCAATAAGTGCTCCTGCAGCATGATCCCAAGGTTGCAGGCCGCGTTCGTAATAAGCGTCTACCCGACCGCATGCGACTGAACATAGATCGACTGAGGCTGCGCCCATCCGACGGATATCGCGCACATTGGCGATGAGGCGACCAAGGACGGCGGCCTGTCGACGCCTCCGGTCTGGTTCATAGGAGAATCCGGTTGCGATCAGTGCTCGGGAAAGTTCGGTTTCGCCTGAAGCCTGGATCGGTTGGCCATTGCGAAAGGAACCACCGCCGCGGACTGCGGTGAACACGTCTCTGTGGAGAGGATCGTGAACAACGCCAGCGGCAACTGCGCCATCGATTTCAGCTGCAATCGAGACCGCGAAGCCGGCGTGACCGTAGAGGTAGTTGGTTGTGCCGTCGATCGGATCGACGATCCACCGCACGCCGGTGGATCCAGGTCGGTCAGTTCCCTCTTCGCCGAGAATGGCATCGTCGGGACGAGCTTTCGTGAGGAGTCCGAGGATCAACGCCTCTGAAGCTCGATCCATTTCGGTCACCATGTCGGTGCCAGTGGTCTTGGTGTCGACAGTCGTGCGAGCGCGTGAGAGTCCTTCGACGATGAGCGCAGCAGCTTCGGCAGCTATTGACGTTGCGAGTTCAAGAAGCGTTGCTGGATCGAGTGGTGTCATCGAACACGGGGCACATTGCGGTTCGCTGCGGTGGATTTTGCCGCTGCGAGGGCTGCTTCTTCGCGTGCCCGAATGGTGTTCCATTCGCCCATGGCTCGAAGCGTAAGGATCACGACGACGGCAGTTCCGAGGGCAGCAACGATCGCACCGATAAGAGCGCCGAGTCCTGCCCACACCGATGAGTCGCCGGTGACCTGAAGATCAACGAAGGCATAGCCAATGAACCCTCCTGCTGTGCCTCCGATGAGGATCGCAATGAACGCGAGTAATCGGGCACCGACCGATGGGAGTGCTGAACGGGTAGGTGGGATGGGAGTCGTGGAGGACATCTGCGTCATCGTACGGTCCGCCGGACCCGCCCCGCGCACTCGGCAAGGGCTGATGGCTTCTACAGTTGTCGGTGTGAAGCCCCTCGTGATCCTGCCCACCTTCAACGAGGCAGAGAACATCGTTGAGGTTCTTGAGCGTATTGCACTGGCATTGCCGGAAGTAGAAGTTCTCGTGGTCGACGATGGCAGCCCCGATGGGACCGCGGACCTGGCCGAAGCATGGGGAGCAGAACACGGTGGACGTGTGTCTGTGCTGCGCCGTGGGGCGAAGGCGGGTTTGGGCTCGGCGTATCGGGCCGGTTTCGCTTACGGCCTAGCGAATGGCTTCGACGCGTTGATCGAAATGGACTCGGATCTTCAGCATGATCCCGCAGCGCTTCCTTCGTTGGTGAATGCTGTCGAGTCCGGCGCCGATCTTGCCATCGGTTCGCGCTACGTGCCTGGCGGTCATATTCCTGATTGGCCGAGACATCGTGAATGGTTATCTCGCGGCGGCAATCGCTATGCCGCAGTTGTGCTCAGGCTTCAGGTTCGCGACGCCACGGCCGGCTTCCGCTGTTATGCCGCCCCAATGCTTTCGCGTATTCCTCTCGACCTTGTGACAGCGGACGGATACGGGTTTCAAATTGAGATGGCGTACAACGTTGCGCGCCGAGATGGCCGCATCGTTGAAGTGCCGATCACGTTCAGTGACCGCGAGCGCGGGACATCGAAGATGTCTTCAAGGATTGTGGTCGAGGCGTTGATTCTCGTTACGTGGTGGGCGGTCCGTGATCGCATTCTTCGTCGTCCGCTGCCGGCTGACGCTTCGTAATTATGAGGGACTGGCTTGTCGGCGGCGCAGTGATCGAAGGCCCGTCGGGGCTTTTGTTGGTGCGGAATCGTCGTCGTGACGGCAGCTTTGACTGGAGCCCGCCCGGGGGAGTGATTGATGCCGGTGAAACCGTCCTCGAGGGAATCGGTCGAGAAGTTGTTGAAGAAACTGGTCTCGTTGTGACCGAGTGGGCGGGGAAGCTCTACGAAATCGAAGCGTCGGCCCCCGACATGGGCTGGAAACTTCGTGTTGAAGCGTGGCTAGCTGAATCTTGGGAAGGTGAACTTCGGTTCGATGACCCCGACGGAATCGTCGAAACCGCGGCCTGGGTCGATGCAGATCAATGCGGAGTGCATCTTGGCGACGGCGCACTGTGGGTGGCCGAACCAGTACTTGAGTGGCTGCTGCATCGCTGGGTCGATCCTCGTTCGTTCGCCTATCACATCGAAGGATTAGATCGTTCATCACTATCGGTCACGCGCGTGTGAGCGAAGCACCGCGACTCGCGAGCATCATCCATGTCGACATGGATGCATTCTTTGTTTCCGTCGAATTACTTGATCAGCCTGAGTTGCGAGGAAAGCCTGTTGTCGTTGGAGGCGACGGAGAGCGAGGCGTCGTCGCCGCCGCTTCTTACGAGGCTCGGTCTTTTGGCGTTTATTCCGCGATGTCGTCGGTGCAGGCTCGCAGGCTCTGTCCGCACGCAATCTTTCTTCGCGGTCGATACGAGCGTTATTCCGAAGTAAGCGCAAACGTGATGGCCATCTTTCGCGATGTCACTCCACTCGTTGAACCGCTCTCGTTGGATGAAGCTTTTCTTGATGTCTCGGGAGCATTGCGATTACTCGGCGAAGCCCCAGTGATCGCAGGCGCTCTTCGTCAGCGTGTACTCGACGAACAAGGGCTCACGTGTTCGGTGGGGGTTGCGAGTACCAAGTTCGTCGCCAAACTCGCGACCGGAGTAGCGAAACCGAGGGCATCGGAGAAGGGTCCGCAGTTCGGAAGCGGCGTTTTCGTTGTTCAACCAGAGGAGACGTTGGGATTCCTAAGGCCACTTCCGGTTGAGTCGCTTTGGGGTGTCGGACCAGCGACGCTCGCAAAGTTGCACCGAATCGGTGTCTTAACGATTGCTGATCTTGCCGACCTTCCTGAAGAGAACGTCGTGGCTGTTCTTGGCCGTTCGCAAGGGCGACATCTCCATTCCTTGTCGAACGGTCACGATGAACGATCGGTAGAACCCGATCGGGCGATGAAATCAATTGGTCACGAAGAGACGTTCGCTCATGATCATCACCTTCGTTCAACCTTGGATCGTGAATTGGTGCAGTTCGCCGATGCAGTCGCGTCTCGACTTCGGGCGCAGGGTTTGGTGGCGCGCACGATTCAGTTAAAGGTTCGGTTTGGTGATTTCACGACGATCACACGGTCAACAACATTGGCCGTGTCTGTTGATGATTCCCATTCGCTGCTCGAAGCGGGTCGTCAGTTACTTGAACTCGTCGACCCCGCTCAAGGTGTACGTCTCCTTGGGCTCTCGGTGAGTGGTCTCAGTTCTGATTCATCGAAACAACTCACATTTGACGAGGCAACGTCTGGGCCTGGTTGGCAAGAGGCGGATCGAATGATCGATGAGATTCGTGCCCGATTTGGTGACGATGCCATTGGCCCAGCTGTCTCTGCGGGTCACGATGGCCTGCGGCTCAAGCGAAGGGGTAACCAGCAATGGGGCCCTGACGCGGAGATGGCATAGGTCACGGGTGGCCTTGATCATGCCTGCCGTTGTGGAACGAGGTCTTCCGTGGGAGACTGACAACTCGTAGTAGCTACAAGGAGCAGGTCCAGTGCCGCTTTCCGAGGACGAACAACGCATCCTCAGCGAGATTGAGCAGCAGCTCTATCAGACCGATCCCGGTCTCGCTCGAGATATCGCTGACACGACGGTTTATACCGCGGCCTCTCGCGGAATGAAGTGGTCGGCTTTTGGTTTCTTTATCGGCTTGGTTGTTCTTGTTCTCACATTGGGCGTTGGTGAAATCCCCGTGGTCTCCTTTGGTGGATTCCTCATCATGTTGGTTTCGGCGTTGGCGTTCGAGCGCAATGGCCGCCGTCTCGGCAAAGCCGGTATGCAGCAGATGACGCAATCGGTCAAGGCGACAGGCTTCCGTGACGCACTTGGTAACACTCGTTCGCGTCTGAAAGATCGCCTTCAGCGCGAGGACGAGGACTGATCCTGTCTGGTCCGGTAGCACTCGCTGTCGATATAGGCGGAACCAAGATTGACGTAGGCATTGTCGATCGCGACGGGGTAATTCTTGCCCGTAAGCGTGCAGTGACGCCGGCACACGGATCGGGCGATGACATGTTCGGTGTCATTGTTGAACTCAGTCGACAGGTGATCAGCGAATCTTCGATGGCTCCCATGGTGTGTGGTGTCGGCACCGGTGGGCCGATGACTCGTGGGGGAGTTGAAGTTTCCCCCGTCAATATTCCTGCGTGGCGGGCATTTCCGCTCCTCGCTCGACTTTCCGCTTCAACGGCGCTCCCGACGTTCGTTGACAACGACGCGAAGGCACTTGCGTTGGCCGAGGGCTGGTTGGGGGCGGCGCAAGGTGTCGATAATTATCTCGCGATGGTTGTCTCGACTGGCGTGGGCGGGGGAATTGTTCTCGACAGGCGACTGCTTGATGGCGCTGACGGCAACGCTGGCCACATCGGCCACATATGTGTTGAACCGGAAGGCCGGGCGTGTGCGTGTGGGGCACGCGGTTGTCTTGAGGCAGAAGCATCAGGAACCGCCATTGCTGCGATGACCGGTCTTCCTGCGGCGGAAGCTTCAGTAGATGTCATCGAGCGCACAGGCCGGCTGGTCGGACGCGCGGTAGCAACGGTTGCAAACTTGCTCGATCTGCGACTCGCAGTCGTTGCTGGTTCGGTCGCACTTGGTTTTGGCGATCCGTTCTTTGCTGCGGCGAATGATGAGATAGCAATGCGCGCGCAACTTGATTTTTCAAGGGGTTGTGAACTTCGTCGTGGAGGTCTCGGTGCTGATGGTCCGCTCATAGGTGCGGCAGCCGTCGGCTGGCGCGGACTCGATCAGTAGGATCATCTCGTGGCCGATCAACCTTCTCCGCGCTGGATACTCGCTGGAGCAGTTGCAGTTCTTCGTCACCCATCGCTGTGGACGACAGCGATGCGACAACTAGTTCGGTTAGCGCCAAGCGGTTGGTGGAAGCGCGCACCGTTTCTTCCGCTACCCGACGCGGCCTATCTGAAGTTCCGATTGGTGACGGCATATGGCGGGTCCGGTGGCGATCCACGCGCCGAGGATCTCATTACCTATCTGCATTGGTGCCGGGCCTGGCCCGAAGTCATCTCAAAATCGCAGTAATCAATTACGACAGGTATTGATCGCCCGAAGCGCGCACAGTGATGTCGCTGATCGACACGCCCCATGGTTGATCAATCACATAGATGATCTGTTCTGCGAGTTCTTCGGGCGAGATCGCCCAATAGCGAATGTTCTCGGGATCGGTGAGGCCTTCGGATTCACCTGGCGTCATGAACTTCGCCGCGTTCTCGCGGAACGAGTCCATGTTCTGTCCAAGAATGCCGATCATTGCGTCACCGTTGATGATTGACGCCCCGAGGTTTGTGCCGATGACGCCAGTTGGTTTGACAGTGGTGACCTTGATCCGCCCCTGCGATTCAATACGTAGTGATTCTGAAAGAACGTTAACGGCCGCTTTTGTGGCCGTATAGATGGCGGAACCAGCGACCGGAACATTTCCGTAGATCGACGAAATGTTCACGACCTGACCACGACCTTGCTCGATCATCTGATCATGAACCGCTGAGATGCCGTTAACGACGCCTTTGAAGTTGATGTCGATACACCGACTCCAAGCATCGGCAGCGACGACATGATCGGCCCAAAACGCGAGGGGCATGGTGCCAGCATTATTGACAAGCACGTCGATAAATCCGAAGTGCTCGATGCATGCGCTTGCCATCGCAATTGTTTGGGTGGGGTCAGTGACATCGACCGTGCATGCATGCACAGAACGACCTTGAGCCTGGAGTTCGGCAGCGAGTGACGCCACGCCATCAGCATCGATATCGGCGGCAAGAACCTTGGCGCCGCGTTCCGACGCGATCTTGGTGACGAGCCGACCGAAGCCACTTGCCGCTCCCGTCACGATGATCGATCGTCCTGTGAGATATCCATTGCCAGTAACAGTCATGACGGTGACCGTATCGCTGGTCGGTAACCTGCGCGTGTGGCTCGTTGGGATGTTGTGAGAGCAAAGGGAGATGCACGTGGCTTTCATAGCCATGGCATTCCTGATGGCGCACAGCGTTCGGTGCGTGTGCTCGATGTGAAGAGTTCGGCGCTCGCCCTCGGTTCGGCACAAGCGATCGACGATGTTGACCTTGAAGTAGCGAAGCGACTCGGCATTGATGTGTTCAATCGCCAGAGCGGGGGAGGAGCGGTGCTGCTCGATCCTGGAGCACAACTCTGGATCGATGTCGTCATTGGCCGCTCTGATCCGCTGTGGCAGGACGATGTCAGCCTGGCGTCACAATGGCTCGGCGATGTGTGGGTGACTGCATTGCGTTCGGTGGGAGTCGAAGGTGTCGTGCACCGGGGAACAATGGTGACGAACGCGATGTCCTCCGTTGTGTGTTTTGCTGGTCTTGCTGCTGGTGAAGTGACAGCAGATGGTGCGAAGGTCGTTGGCATTTCACAACGGCGGACACGTGCGGGCGCCCGCTTTCAATGCTCGGTGCCGTTGCGTTGGGACGCAATGCGGCATGGCGACCTGCTGGCTCCGGGTATCGCAAGGCGTGGCGGGTCGATCACCGAAGTTGCCGTCGCCGCTGTACCGCTCGGAGATCCTGCGTTTGATCTCCGCGACGCGTTTATCGACGCTCTGCCGTAACCGTTCTGAGGAATTTTCACCCTCCGGTTCGCTGTCCTCGATCTCATCGCCGTGCCTGGCCCTGACTCTGGCCCTTACTGCGACCTTGGGCCTGCCCAGAGGCCAATTTGCAGCCCAAACCACCAGATTCACATGAGAAATGGGCCTTTGGGGTGGCCAGGGGAGGGATGTACTTGCGAAGTGGGGGAAAGTGGGGCAAGATAGCTACCCGTAGGGGCTCCGTGGGGAGCCGGTGGAGAGGATTGCAGGCATGTTCGTTGGGACGTTCGAGCATTCGCTCGATGACAAGGGCCGAGTGGTCCTTCCCGCGACCTTCCGCGCCCAGTTGGTCGATAAGGGCTTTATTTCTCAGCTCGATCGCTGTCTTGGCCTCTGGACCGAAGAGGGATTCGGCGAAATGGCGAACCGTCTTCAGGGCAAGGTCCGCTCGGGCGAAACCAGCCAAGAATCGCTCCGGGCCTTCGCCGCCAACGCCCACGAGGTCCGACCCGATTCTCAAGGCCGCATCACTATCCCCCAGCGTTTGCGCGAGTTCGCCTCGCTCGACAAAGAGGCCGTGGTCATCGGCGCGTTTGGCCGCATCGAGATCTGGAACGCCGGCCGCTGGAATGACCAAGCCTCACTCGCCGACGACAGCCTCACCCAAGCCGTTACGTCATTGGGGCTCTAGTCCGTGTCATGTCCCCCTTCTCCCTGTCCCTGACCCAGAAACGAAAGGACCACCTCTGCGACCGAGCCGGTCGCCCGATTTTCAGCAGTCTCTCGGAATACACGATGGAAGGCCCCTACTCCGCCCGCTTCCCATCGAGCCCGACCGGGGAGAAATCCCGGCGGGCGACCGTGTTCCGAGGGACTGCTGAGGACCGGCCCCGGCTTTGCCGGCTGGCTCCGCAGCGAGAGGTTTCCGATATGGCCGAGAACCACGATGAGTTCGACCACCGACCGGTGATGCTCGACGAGATCGTGGCGGCCTTCGATTCTGTCCCTGCAGGTTGGGTCATTGACGCCACGCTTGGCGGTGCTGGGCATTCGGTAGCAATTCTCGATGCGTACCCGCACCTTTGCGTTCTTGGCATCGACCAGGACGTCGACGCTCTTGTTGTGGCTCGTGATCGTCTGGCTCGCTTCGGCGAACGAGCTCGCACTGTGCAGGCCCGATTCGATTCGTTCGCAGCGATTGTTCGATCGGAACTCCCTGATCAACCAATTGTTGGTGCACTCTTTGATCTCGGCGTGAGTTCTCCGCAGTTCGATCGCGCTGAGCGTGGCTTTAGTTATCGATTCGATGCCGCTCTCGACATGCGAATGGACGCCTCGCAGTCCTTGAGCGCAATGACGGTCGTCAATGAGTACGACGAAAAGCAACTTGCTCGAGTTCTTCGCGACTTCGGCGATGAACGATTTGCCGGTCGAATTGCTCGCTCGATCATCGCTGCGCGTCCGGTTGAGACCACGACGCAACTCGCGGAAATCACTCGTGACGCGATTCCGGCACCGGCGCGGCGAACAGGTGGCCATCCAGCAAAGCGTACGTTCCAGGCCATTCGCATTGAAGTCAATAATGAACTCGCGATTCTTCCGGTCGCGGTGGAAGCTGCAATCGACTCGCTGAGCACCGGCGGCCGGCTGGTCGTGCTGTCCTACCACTCGGGTGAGGATCGCATTGTTAAGAAGGTCATGCGCGACGCGGAATCTGGTGGATGCGCCTGTCCGCCAAACCTTCCCTGCGTTTGCGGGGCCCTCTCGAAAGTTCGCCTTATTCGTCGTGGCGGAATAACGCCGAGCGCCCCTGAATGCAGCGCGAATCCTCGTGCTGAAAGCGCACGCCTCCGATTAGCGGAACGATCATGACCAGCGCTCGAGTAGCCGCAGAAGGGCGCCGATCGGCCGCGCTTCGTGAAACGGAGACAACGCCTCGTGAGGGCATTCGATCGCGGCTGCGACTTGTAGATCGCACCGCACCTGAACGTCGCCGCATCGGACTGATCGCCGCTGTCGGTGGCGTTGTGGTCGTGCTCTTTGCTATTGCTGCGGCTCAGACGCTCATCATCTCCGAACAGGCGCATATCGATCGAGTGACTATGCGAATCGGTGAAGCAGAAACAAGGGCGGAACTTCTTCGGGTTGAACTCGCGCAATTGCAGAGTCCTCAAAATGTCACAGCGTTAGCAACGACCAAGCTTGGAATGATTCCGGCGCCAACTCCGGTCTATCTCCAGCCCAAGGGAACTGACGACGCGCGCGCAGGCGAAATGCCACCCGCTCCGACGCCGACAACAGTTCCGAAGGCGAAGACCTCACCGTCCACGGTGGCGAAAGCGACAACTCCGACCACCGCTGCATCAACGGCTGCGAAGCGATGAATCCACCGCCTGGTCCCGAGTCGCCTTCGGTCGATTATCCGCCGAAGAACGCACCTTGGAACTCGGCTGATTACTTGCCGCGTGGCCGTCGTCGAGTAGCGGCACCAACTCGTCCCGCTCGTCATTCGACTGGACGCGGAACAACGGCGCCACGAACCTCTCCGGAGCGGAGTGCTCAAAACCGGACAACCGCATCGCGGACAAGCCGAGGACGAGTTTCGTCTCGTCCCGTAGAGCGCCTTGAGGTCTCGCGTTCAGAGCCGCGTTCAGCAACACGTTCGATGCAACCTTCGAGATATGGGTCGATGACACCCTCCGAAATCGCGCAGTCGTGGATTGCCTCGATCATTGCCTCGATCTTTTCCTCGGTCCGAGGCATTTTTGATCCAGCAAGTTCTGGAAAAGGGTCGAAGCCCACGATGGTGAAGACGTCGGTGGGTAATCAGCGGCGACGTTCGTTGTTCGTTCTCCTGTTTATTGTTTTGCTCTTCGCAATCATTTTGGCGCAGGTCATCAATCTCCATGTCTTCGACCGAGATCGTTACGTTGTCTACGGTGCCAGTCAGCGCACAAATACACAGGTGTTGGCCGCTGAGCGTGGAGCGATCCTCGATCGCAATGGCGCTGAACTCGTTATTTCGAGACCCGGACGCTCGATTTTTGTCGATCCAAAACTTGTGACTGACGCGTCGAGCGAGGCGGAAAAACTCGCTCCGATTTTGGGTCTCGATCCGCTCCTGATCGAGTCGAAGATGAATGGCAAAGGTAGATTTGCCTATCTGGCTCGCCGCGTGAGTTCTGAAATCGCTGATCAAGTCGAGGCGCTCGGACTCGCTGGTGTTGCGTTCCTTGACGAGAGTGAGCGCTTCGCTCCTGCGGGTGACTCGGCTCGTTCGTTGCTTGGCGGCGTTGATGTCGACAACGTGGGGATTTCGGGCCTCGAATCTCAGTACGGAGCCGCGCTTACGGGCACGCCGGGGAGCCTCTCGCTAGAGCGGAGTCCTACGGGGAGGACGATCGCAGTCGGCGACTACTCGATGACACCTGCTCAAAAGGGCGATGATCTCAAACTCACGATTGATCAATCGATCCAATACGAAGCAGAGCGTTTATTGGGCGATCAGGTGAAAGCCTCGGGCGCCAAAGGCGGCGTGGCCATTGTGAGCAAGCCGGGAACTGGCGAGGTTCTTGCTATCGCCAACATGGTGCTCGACCCGGAAACCGGACTCGTACGTGTGAGTTCGAACAACACTGCGCTCACGACTCAGTACGAGCCTGGTTCGGTAATGAAAATGGTGACGATCTCGGGCGCCCTCGAAGCGGGTCAGATAAGTCCGTCAACTCAGTTCAATCTTCCACCGACACTCAAGATCTTTGATGCCCAGTTCGGCGAGGCGGAGGGTCGCGGCACTGTCACGTGGGATACCACTCAGATCATGACGCACTCGTCAAATATCGGCACTATAAAAATTGCGCAGGGCCTTGGAAAAGACGCGCTCTATTCCACTCAGAAAGCATTTGGCCTCGGAGTCAAAACCTCGCTCGGCTTTCCCAACGAGGCATCGGGGTCGGTTCTCGCTCCATCTAAATATTCGGGCACGTCCCTTCCTTCCATTGCCATTGGACAGGGCATCTCGGTGACCCCGATGCAGATGCTCTTCTCCTATAACACGATCGCAAATCAGGGCACGTACGTCGCTCCGAAACTGGTTGACTCCACTATCGATGCACAGGGCGTTGAACATCCCACTGCTGCCGGCGAGTCTCATCGTGCCGTGAGCGTGGCAACAGCAGACAAAGTTAATTTGATGCTGCGTAACGTCGTCAATGAAGGAACCGGACACCGCGCTGCCATCAATGGGTATTCGGTGGCGGGAAAAACTGGCACATCTCGCAAACCTCAACCGGGTGGCGGCTATGACGACAAATTCGGAATCACGCGTTACCAATCGACGTTCGTCGGCTTTGTCCCCGCTCAACAGCCTGCTCTCTCCGTCTACGTGATGATTGATGAACCAGGCGGCGATTACACCGGCGGCGCAGCGGCAGCTCCGGTCTTTTCCAAGCTTGGATCCTTCGCACTCAATCGCCTTGGCATCGCTCCGGCTGCGACTGATCTCGCACTTGGTGGCGCACCTGTTTCCTCAGTACTCGGGCTTCCAAGTTCCTCGATGCAAGCCACTATCACCGACGGCGATCGAGTTCGTGCGCTGACCGCGGGTTCTCCAGCGGCTCTTGCGTCATCTGTACCAACAACGATGCCTCCTGCGACGACGACCACGACGTCGGCGGCTCGCAAGACCGCATCGGTGAGGTGACACGTGCGACTGGCGACGATCGTTGCCGAACTGGGTGAGGTGGACCTCGTCGGAGCTGGCGATGCTGTTGCCTTCGAAGATCTCGAAATTACCGACGTGACCTTTGATTCGCGACTCATCTCCAAAGGCTCACTTTTTTGCTGTATTCCTGGGGCAAAAGACGATGGACATCTGCACGCTCGTGAGGCGGTCGAAGCCGGAGCAAGTGCTGTGCTCGTCGATCATCGGGTCGATGTCAGCGCAACGCAGCTCGTAGTGCGTGACGTTCGAGAGGCAATGGCCATAGCGGCAGCAGCTTGTTTTGGCCATCCGGCCGACGATCTCCTTGTGATCGGCGTGACGGGTACGAACGGGAAGACCACAACAACGTGGATGCTTCAGAATATTTTTACTGCGGCACGTCGCCGCGTCGAAGTACTTGGAACGCTGTCGGGTGCGCGTACGACTCCTGAATCTCCGGACTTGCAACGCCAACTCGCGCAGTGGCGCGATGAAGGAGTTGACGTAGCGGCGATGGAAGTTTCATCGCATGCGATCGACCAGCATCGTGTCGATGCGATGAAGTTTCGCGTCGCTGTCTTTACGAATCTGAGTCGTGATCATCTCGACTATCACGGTTCGATTGAGCAGTATTTCGAAACAAAGGCTCGCCTCTTCGATAAGTCACGTTGCGAACGCGCCGTCGTGAACCTTGACAGCCCATATGGGCGACTTCTTGCTGACACATCGACAGTCCCCACCGATGGCTATTCAATCGATGAGGTCGAGGATCTTGAACTGTCCGTTGATGGCTCGAAGTTTCGCTGGGCGGGCCAAACTGTTTCTCTCGCTCTTGGTGGCCGATTCAACGTGAGCAATGCACTGGCAGCGGCGCATGCGGCGCGTGCCGTTGGTGTTGACGATGTCACGATTGCCCAAGGTTTGTCGCTACCACTGGTGGTCGACGGCCGGTTCCAGCGTGTCGACGCTGGCCAACCCTTTGCCATCGTGGTGGATTACGCGCATACGCCTGACGGGCTTGAGCAACTGCTTGCAGCTGCTAGCGATCTTGTAGAGGGACGAGTCATCGTTGTTTTTGGCTGTGGCGGAGATCGCGATCGCTCAAAACGACCCCTGATGGGCGAGACTGCCGTCGCGAATGCCGACGTGGTGATCATTACCGCCGACAACTCTCGGACAGAAACAACTGAAGAAATCATTGCATCGATCGTTGAAGGTGCAAAGCGAGTGTTGCGCCCGCGTGCTGCGGTCGTGAGTGTTGAGCCAGACCGTCGAGCCGCGATTTCGGCGGCTCTGCGCGCCGCAACGGTAAATGACATCGTGCTCATTGCGGGAAAAGGACACGAAACAGTTCAGATCATCGGAGACGTCAGCTCAGAGTTCGACGATCGCGTCGTGGCAGCCGAACAGTGGAAGAAACTTGAGGAACATCGGTGATTCGTCTTCTTGTTGCCGCTGCGATTTCCTTGGGGTTGTCGCTATTCGGCACTCGGTTTCTTATTTCATGGCTTGAACACCGCCATATCGGCCAACCGATTCGTGAAGACGGGCCCCAAGGTCACATCACGAAAGCCGGGACTCCGACGATGGGCGGGCTCGCGTTTGTAGCGGCTGCAGCAGTTGGTTGGTTCGTAAGCGACCTCAACGGAGCAGTTTATACTCGGCGTGGGTTGTTGTGCATGGCGGCGATCGTTGGAGCGGGGGCCGTTGGTCTGCTTGATGATTCGATCAAAGTGTTTCGGGAGCGGAACCTCGGGTTATCAAAACGAGCAAAGACGGGTGGGTTGCTTTTCGTCGCCACTGCATTCGCTTTGTCGATGCTCGCCTTTACGAATGTCACGACGACGCTTTCATTTTCGCGTTTCGACTTTCCTGGAGTTGATATCGGAAAAGTCGGATGGGTCATTTTCGCCGTCGTCATCTTCTATGCGACAACGAACGCGGTGAACCTCACCGATGGCCTCGATGGATTGGCAGCAGGGGCCTCAATCTTTGGCTTTGCCGCCTATACGGTGATTGCGTTCTGGGGTTTCCGTCACAACTCGATCTATGGGGATCAGAGTTTCCTCGATACAGCAGTGGTATCGGCCTCAATGATGGCTGCGGTCGCAGGATTTCTTTGGTGGAACGCTGCTCCAGCGCGAATCTTCATGGGCGATACAGGGGCCCTTGCGATTGGTGCTGGACTTGCTTCGCTCGCTCTCAGCACGAACACGATCCTGCTCCTGCCAATCGTTGGTGGATTGTTTGTCATGGAGACCGTCTCGGTGATGCTCCAGGTTGGCAGCTTCAGAATGGTCGGCCGCAGGATCTTCCGGATGGCGCCACTCCATCACCATTTCGAATTAGTGGGCTGGCCTGAAACCACCGTCATTATTCGGCTGTGGATCGTTGCGGGCTTGTTCACCGCGTTGGCGCTCGGTCTCTACTACGCAGACTTCGTACGACTCCCGGGAGTGATCGACTGATGGAGTCCCCGGCGCGTGGTCCATTGACGGCGGCCCTCGTTTTTGGATTCGGGATAACCGGTCGTGCGGTGGCCGAGGCGCTGACCGCACATGGTGTCGCCGTCGTTGCTGTCGATGAGCATCCCACCGACGCGATTCGCGCTGAGGCAGCATCAATGGGAGTGGAAATTGTCGAATCGCCTTCCTCGCAGGACCTCACGCGCCTTGTCTCAGGGTGCGATGTTGTAATTCCCAGTCCGGGGATTCCAGAAACTCACCCGATTTTTGAACTCGCGGCCGCATGTGGAAAAGACGTGGAATCGGAATTCGATCTCGCCGACCGGTGGGATTCTCGCCCGATTGTTGCCATTACCGGAACCGATGGGAAAACCACTGTCACGACCCTTGTCACTGCGATGTTGGTTGCGTCTGGTATCCGCGCTGTTGCCTGCGGAAATACCGACACGCCGTTGGTGGAGGCGATCGCTGATCCAGATGTTGAAGTGTTCGTTGTCGAAGCTTCGTCATTCCGCCTCGCGACTACTCGCTGGTTCCAACCTTCGGTCGCGGTTTGGTTGAACTTTGCCCCTGATCATCTCGATGCACACGCATCGCTGGCTTCGTATGAAGCGGCGAAGGCGTCGATCTGGGCGCACCTCGACGCTGAAACTGGTGTCGCCGTCGCATCGGCAACTGATCCGGTCGTGCTTGCGAATCGCAACACGGAACTTTCCACGATCACGTTTGGTGGACCAGGAACAAATGCCGACGCGACGGTTGTCGATGGTTGGCTTCGCCTTCCTGATGGCACAGAAATACTTGCGATCAAAGATCTTCCTCGCGGATTTCCGCACGATGTCACGAATGCTCTCGCCGCGTCGGTTGCAGCGATGGCGGCAGGAGCAACGATCGAAGGTGTCCGTCAGACTCTTCGTTCCTTCAGGGGTCTCCATCACCGCGTGGAACTCGTGGGCGAATGCAATGGCATTCGTTGGTTCGACGACTCGAAGGCGACTACCCCGCATGCGGTAGCAACAGCCTTGGCGGCATTCGACTCGGTTGTCCTCATTGCCGGTGGACGGAACAAGGGCCTCGATCTCTCGGTTCTCGCCAATTGTGTCCCTCCGGTTCGAGTTGTGGTTGCGATCGGAGAGGCGGCCGAGGAAATCCGATCGTGCTTCCAGGACCGATGCGAAGTGCATGTCATTGATTCAACAATTGATGAAGCGGTATCGCTAGCGGCGATGCTCGCTACGGCCGGAGACGTTGTGTTGTTGTCGCCAGGTTGTGCATCATTCGATTGGTTTACTTCCTATAGCGAACGTGGTGAACGGTTCGCTGACGCGGTTCGCCAGCTTCCTGGTTTCGTCTCGGTAGGTGCCCCATGAGCCCTCCGACGCTAACCGGATCACGTTCACGCGTAGGACGGTTACTTCAATCGGCTCGGGTGCCACTGCCGCGCACTGCCGATTTCAAAATTCTGTGGGTGCTGATCATCATCCTCAACTTGTTTGGGCTTCTGATGATCTTGTCGGCATCGTCGGTAACAGCGCTCTATACATATGGCTCGTCTTGGTATCAATTCCGATTGCAGACTGTTTGGTTTGTACTCGGGTGCGGAGCGATGTTCTTCATGAGCCGCTTCCCCTATGAACAATTGTCGAAGTGGATGAAGCCGTTGCTCATTGCAACAGCGGGATTGATGACGGCCGTGCTGATTCCGGGGCTCGGGGTAAAAGTGAATGGTGCCTCTCGCTGGCTGGGTTGGGGGCCACTGCGTATGCAGCCCTCCGAATTGGCCAAACTCGCCGTTATTCTTTACGCAGCTGACACGTTGACTCGTCGCGTGGGTCAGATCCGCGATTGGAAAGCCGTCATGCGACCGATTGCGGTCGTCCTTTGCGGCTTTGCGTTGTTGCTCTTGTTCCAGCCAAATCTCGGGACCACGATCATCCTGGCGACCATCGTGTTGATCATGTTGTTTGTCGGAGGTGTCCCCGTAAAGCCGTTGGCCGTCTTTTCGGGTTCGCTCGTCTCTCTTGCAACGCTTCTCGCGTTCAGTGCGCCGTATCGTCTGCGCCGGCTCACGGCATTTGTTGACCCTTGGGCTGATCCGTTGAATAGGGGACTCCAGACGATTCAAAGTCAAGTGGGATTCGCCAATGGGGGCATTCTCGGCACCGGTCTCGGTCAAGGTCGAGCGAAATGGGGATTTCTCCCCGAAGCTCATACTGATTTCATCTACGCCATCATCGGCGAGGAAATCGGTCTTCTCGGTTCGGTGCTCGTTATTGGTCTTTTTCTTGCCTTCGCTTTCTATGGTGTTCGCACCGTACTGAGGGCGCGAGATCGTTTCGGAATGTTGTTAGCCACCGGAATAACCACGTGGATTCTCATCCAGGCATTCGTGAACCTTGGTGCGTGTGTGGGTCGGCTCCCCATCACGGGTGTTCCGTTGCCATTTGTTTCCGCAGGTGGATCATCGTTGATCTTCACGATGGCGGCGTCGGGAATTCTGCTCAACATCGCCCGTCAGGAACGCTGATGGGGGATCGGCCTAACGCCGATTCCGCCACCTATGTTCTTGTGGCCGGCGGTGGAACTGCTGGCCATGTCTTGCCCGGTCTTGCGGTGGCGGCAGCGCTTGTCGATCGTGGTCATCCAGCCTCAACAATTCACTTCGTTGGCAGCGAACGCGGCCTTGAACGAACGCTTGTGCCTGATGCAGGGTTTGATCTGACGTTGTTGACGGGCCGCGGTATCCAGCGTCGGCTGACTTTTGAAAATATCGCGGCTGTCTGGGGTCTGATGCGAGCAGTCGTGAAGGGGATTGTTCTGGTTCGTCGTCGCCGACCGAGAGTTGTTCTTGTTCTTGGCGGGTATGCGAGCGTCGCGTGCACAGTCGGCGCGTTCATTTGGCGAGTGCCGATCGTGGTCATGGAACAAAATGCGCGTGCTGGTGCGGCCAACAAGCTTGCTGGCCGATTCGCGAAAGCCAGTGCTGTTCCCTTTGTTGAAACCGATCTTCCCCGCAGCGTGGTTACCGGTAATCCTGTTCGGGCCGAAGTCCTCGCCATTAACCGGAGTACGGATCGCGAAACAGCGAGAGCCTCGCTCGGAGTTAGCGCAGATCGAACCTTCATCGCTGTCGTGACGGGTTCGCTTGGATCGCGCAACGTGAATGAATCCGTCCTTGCCGCGTTACCCAAGTGGTCGACGCGGACCGATCTCGCCATCCGTCATGTCATCGGTTCACGAGACTGGGATTCGGTTCAGGGCAGGCTTCCGCAGACCGACGGTCTGGAGTATGTCGCGGTGCGCTACGAAGACGGTATGGAAACCGTTCTCGCTGCCGCGGATCTACTCATTGGCCGCGCCGGTGGAACGACCGTTGCCGAACTAGCCGAGGTCGGGGTGGCCAGCGTCCTTGTTCCGCTTCCGCAGGCACCTCGGGATCACCAGACCGCTAATGCCGCAGCGCTTGTTCGTGCTGGAGCGGCGGTACTCATTCCCGATAGTGAACTTGATGGGGATCGGCTGATCTCCGAAGTTGAACCGCTTCTCGGGTCCCCAGATCGATTAGAGCGAATGGGCGTTGCTGCGCACACGTTGGCCCAACCCCATGCTGCCGACAGCGTCGCCCAACTCGTGGAGCGTCATGCCCGCCGCGATTGAGAGCGACCCGGTTCCCTCGCTCACGCAGCGACGGTCGATTCATGTTCTAGGCGTGGGCGGACCAGGAATGTCGGCGATTGCATCGGCGCTCGTGGGCATGGGTCATTCAGTATCGGGGAGCGACATCGTCGAGTCAGCGGTCCTCGATCGGCTCCGTTCCGAAGGCGTTGTCGTTTCTCTCGGCCACAACCCCGACAACATCGGTGTCGATGTCGAATTCCTCGCAGTATCGACTGCGATTTCCGAAGACAATCTCGAAATAGTCGCAGCCCGAACGCGCTCACTCCCTGTGGTTCGTCGGACCGAACTGTTGCCAGCGTTAGCGGCGGAGCGTCGAACTATTGCTGTGAGCGGCACACACGGCAAGACAACAACATCGTCGATGCTCGCTCTCATTCTTCTTGGCGCGGGTCTGGAACCTTCGTTCCTTATTGGCGGCGAAATCAGTCAACTTGGCACCAATGCAAAATGGTCAGATAGCGAGTGGTTTGTTCTTGAGGCCGATGAAAGCGATGGTTCAGGTTTTTCAATCGACCATGAAGCATTGATAGTCACCAATATCGAAGCCGACCACCTTGAATTTCACGGCTCGTTCGAAAATCTGTATCGAGCGTTTGAACGCTTCGTAGCGTCGACAACCGGACCAGTGGTGTTGTGCGCAGATGACCCCAATACCGCCCAAATCGCGCGTGGAATGAATGCGATTACCTACGGACTCTCCAACGAAGCGACTGTTCGTATTGTTGGACTTGAAGGTTCGCGCTCTGGGGTTGATTTCAAGATTGTTGTTGGCGGAGACGAACTGGGGCGGGTTCATGTTCCTGTTCCCGGCACGCATAATGCGCTCAATGCGTGCGCGGCAATTGCACTCGCACTTCAACTTGAGGTGTCCTTCGATCACTGCGTTGCGGCTCTCGCTGCGTTCGGTGGGGTTGGCCGTCGTTTCGAACCCAAGGGCGAAGCAAGCGGGGTTGTCTTTGTTGATGATTACGCGCATCTCCCTACCGAGATCGCAGCAGCAATTTCGGCTGGTCGTGACGGTGATTGGGGTCGACTCGTCATTGTTTTTCAACCGCACCGGTACAGCCGGACACAGACTCTGTGGAAGGACTACGCCGACGCGTTTGTCGATGCTGATCTCCTAGTACTCACTGACATTTATGCGGCCGGCGAGGCCCCACGTGCGGGAGTCACAGGGCAACTCATCGTCGACGCGGTCGTGGCTGCACATCCGGAGCAGGTCGTGATGTACGCCGCCGAACGGGAATCGCTGGCAAAGGTTCTTGCCTCGGAGTTACGCGCTGGCGACCTGTGCCTGACGCTTGGCGCGGGCGATATCACCGTGCTTGCCGATGAAATTCTTCCGCTCCTTGAACAAGGAAGCGCGTTGTGAGCATCGAAGGTGTTTTCGCAGCGCTGCAAACTGATTTCGGCGATCGTGTTGTGCGCGACGCAGGTGTAGGTGAGCTAACGACTTATCGGGTTGGTGGGCGGGCCGCCGTTCGCGTTCGTGCCGAATCGCCTGAAGATGTCATTGCGATTGGCCGGGTCATCGCAAAATTCGGCTCGGCGTTTGCGGTCGTTGGTCGTGGCTCCAATTTGTTGGTTGCCGACGAGGGATTCCACGGCATCGTTGTCACGCTGGGCGAGGGTTTATCCGGCATCACAATTACCGAAACCACGGTGCGCGCTGGTGGCGCAGCCCTCTTGCCGGTGGTTGGTCGCAGAACCGCAGCTGCTGGGCTCACTGGGTTTGAATGGGCTGTTGGAGTTCCCGGTTCAATCGGCGGCGCGGTTCGGATGAATGCTGGCGGTCACGGCTCTGACATGGCGCAGGCAGTCGTCGGGGTCCGCGTTGTTGATCTTGCGAGCGGCGACCATGGAGAGATGACATTGGCCGACCTCGGATTGGGATTCCGTTCCTCGACACTCGGGCGTTCAATGGTTGTCACCGATGTGGAACTTGGGCTTTTGGTGGGCGACCGAGCAACCGCCGAGTCGGAAATCTCAGAAATTGTGCGATGGCGGCGCGAAAACCAGCCCGGTGGAGCGAATGCCGGATCAGTCTTCGTGAATCCGCTTCCCGATTCGGCAGGTCGACTTGTCGATGAGGCGGGGGCGAAAGGTTTACGTCTCCGTTCGGCGGAGGTATCAACCAAGCATGCCAATTTCATCCAGGTCGACGACGGTGGTTCGGCCAACGATGTCGCCGAACTCATGGCCCTTGTTCGCGCTCAGGTGCACGAGCGCACAGGTGTTGACCTCCACGCGGAAACTCATTTCCTTGGTTTCTCGGCTGAGGTAGCTGACGCTGCTGGAGCTCGGCGAGTCGAGGCGACCAACTAATGGTAAGTCGCGTCCTTGATCGTTCTGCCGCAGAAGTTGAAATCGATCCGCGAATCGCGGCGCGACGCGACGCGGTTAACGACGAAAAGCGTCGACGCCGCAGTCGCTTGTGGCTCGTGGCTGCGATTGTCGTGGCGGTCGTAGTGGGCGCGTGGTTCATCACGCGTACACCATTGCTTGATGTCGATCGGATCAAAGTCCAGGGCGCAACTATGACGACGGCTGAGGACATCATTAGCGCCTCCGGAATTCAACCTGGCGAAGCACTTCTCGAAGTCGATGCGTCTGCGTCTGCGTCTCAAATTCGTCAGCTTCCGAGAATTGAATCTGCAGCAGTTGTCCGGAACTGGAATGGAACGATTGCGATCACCGTGACCGAACGAGTACCTGTCGCACTCGCAGCGGGGGCCGATGGTGTGGCGATGCTGATTGATAAGTCCGGCAGAGTGATCGGGCCGCATGTGGCTGGTGACGGTGTGGAGACGGTGCTGATCGGTGTTGAGGCCGGGTCTCCCGGAACTTCGGTTGAGGGTGTCTCTGGCGCCCTTGAGGTGGCGTCGCTGCTTACGTCGGGAATGCGAAACCGAATCGCCGGGATCGCCACCGCTCCCGATGGATCACTCAATCTGGCATTGACACCCCAGGGGATCGTCATTGTGGGCCCACCCACAGACCTGCCGGCCAAGGTCGACTCCTTACGAATTGTGATGGGTCAGGTCGATCAACGGGACCTTGCCAGCATCAATGTGGTCAATCCCACGACCCCTGTGGTTGTGAGAACCCCGAAATAGCCCCATAGGGCGAGTAACCTCAACTCTGTTCTGATACCTCATTCCAAAGTCCGTCCCGCATTTCTCTCGAAGGAGCTCCCCATGGTCGCTAGTCCGCAGAATTACATCGCGGTGATCAAGGTCGTAGGCGTGGGCGGTGGTGGCGTTAACGCCGTCAATCGCATGATCGACGCCGGTCTCAAGGGGGTCGAGTTCATCGCAGTCAACACCGATGCGCAGGCGCTTCTCATGAGCGATGCCGACATCAAACTCGATATTGGCCGTGACCTTACAAAGGGCCTCGGCGCAGGTTCGGATCCGGAAATCGGTCGTGCTGCAGCGGAAGGGCATCTCGACGAAATCGAAGAAGCCCTCAAGGGTGCCGACATGGTGTTCATCACCGCGGGCAAGGGCGGTGGCACAGGCACTGGTGCTGCACCCGTTATCGCTCAGGTAGCCAAGAGTCTTGGTGCACTCACCATTGGTGTTGTCACCCGTCCGTTTGGGTTCGAAGGCAAACGCCGATCCACCCAAGCCGATAACGGAATCAAGACGCTGAAAGAAAAAGTCGACACTCTCATCGTCATTCCGAACGATCGACTCCTCTCGGTCTCGAACGACAAGACCTCGGTGCTCAATGCCTTCAAGATGGCCGACGAGGTTCTCCTGCAAGGCGTCCAGGGCATTACCGACCTCATCACGACCCCGGGTCTTATCAATACTGACTTTGCTGACGTCAAGATGATCATGAGCGATGCTGGTTCGGCCCTAATGGGAATCGGTTACGGCTCAGGCGAGGGTCGCGCAGTCGCCGCAGCGAAGGCCGCGATTTCCTCACCGTTGCTTGAAGCTTCTATCGAAGGCGCTCGCGGCATCCTCCTCACAATCGCCGGTGGCAGCGATCTCGGCCTGTTCGAGGTCAATGAAGCCGCCGAGATCATCCACGGGGTTGCTCATGTCGACGCCAACATCATTTTCGGCACCGTGATCGACGACGAAATGGGCGACGAAGTCCGTGTCACCGTCATCGCTGCCGGCTTCGATCGCTGGGACGGCGAGGTCCGCGCTAGCCGCGGCCGCGATGATCGACCGATTGCCCGTGATGTGTTCTCCTCCGACGACGACCTCGATGACGATGGCAACTTCGACGTCCCATCGTTCCTTCAGTAGTCATCGTCTCCGCCCCGGTGCGGGTTTTTGATCGAGCGCTCGGTAACGGGCGCTCGATACGCGTCCGGTGGACCGATCGAACCGACGGTGACATGGCGATTGGCGCAGCGTCATCTGAGCAAGATGAGAGCCGCAATGCTGTCACCGACCGTCGGTGGGTGTGGCTTGAACAAGTGCATGGTGACCGTTGCATCGATTGCGATGAGGTTGGAGTCGACGCTGCAATAGGGGCTGAGGCCGATGCGGTTGTGACAGCGCAATTCGATCTCGCGCTGGCAATCCACACTGCAGATTGTGTGCCGATTGCGTTGTGGTCCGAAGACGGTGTCCTCGGCGCGATGCATGCAGGCTGGCGCGGACTAGAGGTGGGCATAATCGAATCATGTGTCCAACTTTTGCGAACGAAAAGTTCCAATCCCATTTCTGCAGTCATAGGGCCATCGATTGGTCCGGAGTGCTACGAATTCGGTGAAGTAGATCTTGAAAGATTGAGTGCGAAGTTTGGTCCCAGTGTTCGATCGCTCACGACCGATGGTCGACCTGCACTTGACGTTCGCTGCGGAATTCGAAATGAACTTGCTCGCTTGAACGTGACCATCGTTTATGAAGATGACACGTGTACGTCCTGTGATCACCGGCTGTATTCGTTTCGCGGTCGTGGGGAGTCAGGTCGGCAGGCACTTGTTGTATGGAGCGAGAGCGCGTGAGTGCGGAAGTAGATGCACGGCTTGTGGCCGAACGAATTTCCACACTGCAGCACCACCTTGCAGCCCTTGCTCCTGAAAACTCGGTTGGCATCGTCGCGGTCACAAAAGGATTCGGTGTCGACGCGCCACGCGCTGCGTTGGCGGCGGGCCTCACGATGGTGGGGGAAAACTACGCACAGGAATTGATTGCGAAACATGAAGAACTGACTCCAGAAGAGCGAGAGCAAATCCAGTGGCATTTCTTGGGGCGGCTTCAACGGAACAAGGTGCGCTCCCTCGCACCCATCGTGTCGGTATGGCAGAGCGTCGATCGAGTTGAACTCATCGAAGAAATCGCGCGTCGGTCCGCAGGGGCAAGCGTCATGATTCAACTGAATATCTCTGGCGAGCCTCAGAAGGGCGGCGCCGCATTGGGCGACTGCGGGTCCCTGGTTCGAAGCGCTCAAGGAAGCGGTCTGGTCGTGGTCGGCCTCATGGGAGTGGGAGCGGCCGAGGATGAGTCCACTTCTCGTGATGGGTTTCGTCATCTCGTGGAGTTGGCAGAGGATCTCGGGCTCCCAGAACGGTCAATCGGCATGTCTGATGATCTCGATCTTGCGGTGGCTGAGGGTTCAACCATGGTCCGGATCGGGACCGCACTCTTTGGGCCTCGTGGCCCCAGAACCCCTGCCTAACCTCGGGACTTTTGGGTGCTGATTCGGTGAATGTTCTCGATCGCTGCTGAGCAACTAGCGTTGTATGGGAGTGGGGGAGAGTTCCCCCATACGGAGGGTCAGATGTCTTCGATGTGGCGCAATGCCATGGTGTACCTCGGGCTTGGACCCGACGACGAGTACGACGACTATGCGGCGTCCCCGGATGATCGCCCGTTGTCTCCACCTCCATCTCAGGTGGTTCGTCAAACAGCTCGGCCCTCAGGGACCGTTCGTCCGCGCCCGCCTGCGTCAGCGGGTGTAGTGCTGTCCACTCCTCCGGAGACCGGTGAAGTTTCGGGGGTGCGTCCCATTCCCGCTTCGTCTGCACCATCGGCAAACCGTGGTTTCGAAGATGCCTCTAAGCCCCGAGTTCGTCCAGTTCCTCGTCGCCAGTCGGTGCGGCCACATTTGGTAACACCGACATCGTTTAACCAGGCGCAAGACATTGCCGACAACTTCAAAGCCGGCAACGCCGTTGCGATGGATCTCTATGACGCCGACCGCGATCTTTCGCGTCGTCTCATCGATTTCTCGAGCGGCCTTTGCTACGGACTCGGAGGCAACATGGAGAAGGTCGCGGCCAGCGTGTACCTGATTGTTCCTGTTGGCGTCGAGGTTCCGGCTGAAGAACGCGCTCTGCTTGCCGACCGCTTAAACGACGAAAATTTCTGATCTACTGCCGTGTGGGTACTGATTCATTACGTCGCGCAATTGTTTTTGCTGTGTCTGCTTGGACGAATCGTCCTCAGTTGGTTTCCGCCTTCGGGCCCCGGACCGATAGAGACGCTTCGACAGGTCCTCTACCGAGTCACTGAGCCAGTCCTCGGGCCAATCCGAGCGTTACTTCCCCCCGTTCGCTTGGGTGGAATGGGACTCGACCTTTCTCCGATGATTGTGTTTATCGGGCTTCAGATTCTGCTGGCATTTTTACCCGGCTGAGCCCAATCTCAGGTCGTTGACACCCGAGCCGCGTTCGGCCGATACCATCGCCGCCATGGAAACCACGCCCGGAACTCCCCACCTTCTTACTGACGTTCGGTTCTCTGTGAGCCGCAAGGGTTATGACCCCGATGAGGTCGACAACTTCCTTGAGCGCGTCAGCGCTGCGGTCGCTCAGCTGCAAGACAAACTTCGTCAGGCAACGTCAACGGCCGAAGCCGCAGAAGCCCGCGCCGCCGATGCAGTGCGTAACGAGAGCCGCCTGCAAGCACGAATCTCTGAACTCGAAACAGGCGTCGCTGCATCACCCGCTGCTGCTGTGGTGGCACCGATTCGTTCGGTCGATCCGTTGATCGACGCTGAACAGGCATCGTCTGTTCTCGTGATGGCGCAGCGCACTGCTGATGCAACAATCAACGAGGCGCGCACCAATGCTGCGCAGATGCTCACTGAGTCAGAGGTTGAAGCCAGCCGCATCCTTTCTGCGGCAAAGACGCAAACCGATGAGGCATTGCGTGACCTCGACAAAACTCGTCGCGAACTCGCAGCCGACAACGCAGCACTCGAAGCATTCCTCTCCGAACAGCGCGCTGTTATCGCCAATGGGCTGTCACGCATTCAGGCGGTCATTGATGATCCGACTGCTCTGCGTGTCGGAACGCCGCCAGTGGAATTCGCGAGTCCTTCGATGATCCAAGAGCCGGCTCCGGCTCCGGCTCCTGTGGCTCCGGTCCGAGTGTCAGAACCTGAGGTTTTCCAGCCGATCTTGGCGGACGAGTCAAGTTGGACTCCTGAATCATCTTCCGCCGGATTGTCTGCTGACGACGAGGCCGAGAGCGGCCCCGCCACTGCAGCGGTGCCCGCTCTTGACGATGAGTTCCTGGCCGAAGACGATGACGATGCCGATGCGGCAATGCGTCGGTTCTTCGACGCTGACTTCGACGACGACCGTCGCTGAACAAACGAAACGCTCGGGACTTCTCAGCTACGGCTGAGGAGTCCCGGTTTCGTTTTCTGACACGTGTTCCGAAGGTTGTGTGCGTCAGTCGACGCGAATGATCGAGATCGGAATGCTGGTTCCGTCGATCTCAATCGCACGATCGCCTTCACCGAACTCGAGTGATCGGGCGAGAACTTCGGTCATGATCGTGTCGCGGTGAGCTTCAATGACGGCACGAAGGTTGTCATCGGCGTCGATAGTTACTGCGATTCTGTCGGCAATTTCCAAACCGGCGATCTTGCGGGCGTCATTGAGTGAACGAACGAATTCTCGAGACGTTCCTTCGGCGCGAAGTTCATCGTTGAGTTCGAGGTCAAGAGCAACCGCCCAGCCGTCGTCTTCGACGAGTGCAAGGTCATCGTGTTTCTCGGCGCGGACCTCGACCTCTTCGGAACTGAGTCGCTCTCCAGCGATTTCGATCCAACCCTGCTCTGCAAGCTGTGCGTGAAGCGCTGATCCGTCGGCGTCAGCCAGGGCGGCTTTGATTTCATTGACGCGTTGTCCGAGCCGAGGTCCGAGGAGTCGGAAGTTCGGGATGACACTCCATCCCATCAAGCCTGAGAGTGAATCGAGTCGTTCAAGCGACTTCACATTGAGTTCGACTTTGATTTCCGCTTCGATCTCGGGGTCGAGATCGGTGCCGCCGTGGAGGAGCAGGGCGCGCGACAGCGGCTGACGAACTTTCATCTTGGCGTCGGTGCGAGCCGAACGGCCAAGGCTCACAAGTCGCCGAGCTGCGTCCATCTGTTCGGCCAGAGCGGGGTCGTGGCGGTCTTTGACTACCGGCCAGTCGGTGAGGTGGACGGATTGGCCCCCTGTGAGCGTTGTGTAGATCTCATCGGACAGGAATGGGCAGAAGGGCGCTAGTGCCTGAGAAATGGTGGTGAGGCACTCGTAGAGGGTGGCGTGAGCGGCGGCGTCGCTGGATTTCCAGAAGCGGGGCCGACTCCGACGTACATACCAATTCGAAAGGTCATCGACGAATTTCGCGATTCGACCGGATCCGCTGAGGGCATCGAAGCCCTCAAGCGATGCCGTGACGGTCGCAACCGTGTCGTCGAGTTCGGAAAGAATCCAACGATCGAGCACATGTGTGGGCGGAGCTGCTTGCGGGTCGGGCTGCCATCCATCGAGATCGGCGTAGGTGGCAAAGAACGAAAACACATTCCAAAGTGTGAGCAAGGTTTGGCGTGTGGCCTCGCGGATGCCATCAGGAAACACACGACGTGGGGTCCATGGTTGTCCTGAGGAAAAGAAATACCAACGAAGAGCGTCGGCGCCAAGCGTGTCAAAAATATCGAATGGGGCGATGACATTGCCGCGTGACTTCGACATCTTCTGACCGTTCTCATCGACGATGAGTGCGAGACAGACAACGTTCTTGTAGGGCGTCGAACCGAAGACCAGAGAGTTCACAGCGAGAAGCGAATAGAACCAACCACGGGTTTGGTCGATGGCTTCACAAATGAAGTCAGCAGGGAATGCGCCATCGAATGAATCGGCGTTCTCGAATGGGTGATGGCGTTGTGCTGAAGGCATTGATCCAGAGTCGAACCACGCGTCAAGGACTGGAGCGACGCGGCGCAT